>NZ_JACGBH010000013.1:0-48733 GCF_020138295.1 Campylobacter sp. Cr9
TTAAACATTTTAATAAAATATTTATTATCGTCTAGTTGTTAGAAAGACACTTCCCCGCTTTAGGGGATTGAAACAAGTGCTAACCCTGTTAAGGCATAAAGTCCGTATTTTGTTAGAAAGACATTTCCCCGCTTTAGGGGATTTAATTTCTTTATAAATCAGATTAAAAAAATACTTTTATATTGTTTTAGCTATTTTTTAGATGAAATTTATTTCCGTAAAATATACAAATGATTTAGATTTAGATTATATTTTTATCTTTAATATTACTTCGCAATAATCTGAGCTAAAATTTTAAGTCTTTAAAAATACGACTAATTTTTCTTACAATCTCCCAAAATCAATTAAAGGAGAAAAAATGAAAGAAATTCACAAAATTAAATTCGCTGTATTTTACGCAGCAAAAATCCTAAGTGCAATGTATCTTGCTTATTATCTTTTTAGCGTGGTGTTTTCACTAGCATTTGGCTTTAATCTTGCTGTGGTGTTGAATGTAAATTTAGTAGCTGTTGCATTATATTTTTATTTTAATAGCATGGCAAACAAGGAGCTAAACGAGTATTTAAAGGATTAAACATTTGCTTAGCTTTTGCAGGCAAATGCCTTTGGATATTAAAAAAAGGATAAAGATGATTGATTTGCTTGTAGATATTATTTTATGGGTTATTGCGATAGTTCTTTTAATAGCTGCAATAGGTGGCGAAAAGTTTGCCAGAAAGCTAAAAGAATTTGCCGATAAGTTATAGGAGTGAGAATGCAACAAATGATAGGAGAGTTTATAGTGTATGGTTTAGCTGCGTTTTGTCTAATTTATGCGATATTTTATAAGCCAGAGAAAAAGGAGCGATAATGACAAATATTCAAGTGTTTCTTGGGATAATTGGCTTGGGGCTTTTAGTGCTTTTACACTATACACTAAAGCATCTAAAAACGATGAAAAAAGAGAAAAGAGAGAAAGATAAAAGCGATGATTGATTTGATTGTAGATATCGTTGTTCCAGTGATTTTAGGCTTTGTGGTGCTACACTTTTTCAAAAAAGCAATACAAATAGATGAAGACGACTAAAACACAAAAGGAGACAAAGTGATAAAAAAAGAATACAAAAAACTAGGAAAAAAGATATGAACATGCAAAAAGCATAGGTATGTTTCGCTGGTTTTAGTAGGTTTAGATTGTAAGGAAAGATTATGGAATTATTGGCAAACATTATTGTTTATGGCTTATGTGCCTTTGTGTTAGCAAGTAGTATCGCAATCTATATAATTGAGAGAAAAGAAGAGAGAAATAAGGATAAAGATAAAAATGATTGAGCTGATTTTGACTGGTTTAGCTTTGATATGTGCTGTGTATATTCATACATATTTGAATGATAGATTAATAAAAAAAATAGAAAAAGAGCAAGATAAGGGTTAAAAATGAGTGATTGGTATATGTTTATACCGCATATTGTCGGTGTTAGTTTTGCAATATTTTTTGTGTTATTTGCAAAATATCAAAAAGATAAAAATGATAAAAAATGAAATCATATATAGGCATAATAATTCTTACTTTTATTTGTCATAGATACTTTAAATATTGTGATAAAACAGACACACAAGAAAAGCAAAACGATGATTATAAATAAGTACTAAAGGTCACATATGTTTGATATATTAAATGAGCTTAAACCATTTTTACCAGATAAAGAAAAACAAGCTGAGATTTTAGCAAATCTAAAAGCCAAAAAAGAAGCAAAGCCAAAGCTTTTAAAGCATAAAAACATTGAGTGTATATTCTTATCGCTCGATGCTCGCAAAAAATCTAAAAAATGTATATATAAATATGAAGATATTGAGTTTAATTGCGAAAGCGAAATAGGGTTTTTAAAAAAACTTTATCCTGATATAAAAGTCAATATTTTTTGCACTGAAAAAACCCAAAAAACTCACAAATATCACATGGGACAAAAACTCATAAAAATAACAAACGATGAAAAACTTTTTTCTCAAATCTCAAATCATTTAAAGCTTAAAACTCAGTATATTTTCATAATCAACAACCTTAAAAACCATCATCTAGCTAAAGCTTTAAACCTTGTAAAGTATTATAATATAGAGCTTTTGGATTTTTTAAAGCTTAAAAACAAGGTGCAAGTTAGCAAAATCCAAAATGAATTTGATGAGAGCTATTCTAATGTTTTGTTTGCTTTAAATGAGTTTGAAAACACCCTAAAAATGCCGTTTTTAGATACTAAAGAGCCGCTTTTTTTAGCGTTTAAGGATTTTTCTAAGTTTTTGTTGCTTGGAAATTATGAGCGTTTTATAAGTGCATATAAAACCATCATAACAATAACTACTAGCATAAGTAAAACAAGTATTTTTAAGCCTTTTAAGGAGCATATTTTAAATATTTTTAAGCGATTTGGCTTTGATAAATTAAACATCACAAAAAGCAAGGCAAATTCTTATCATTTTGTGGATTTTAAAAATTTTTTGATTGTTGCAAAGCTTTTTTATGATAAGAGTTATTATCTAAACTCGGCGATTATGTTAAAAGAGGGAATAAATTTAAGTATATATAAGTATTTTTTAGATGATTTTGGTGGTAAGTTTAGCAATAATGATAAGCAAATAGTTTTCTGGTATGTATTCTCAGAAATTGAAAGATACAACGAGCTAAGCATTGATGTAATCAAACATATAAAACTCTTAAATCAAGCAAGAGCAAAGGTTTCTGATGTTAGGAATGCATTTGTTCATTTAGAGTGCGGAATGGATTATGAGCTGCTTATAAAAGAGCTTAAAATATGTCTTGATACTACTGAACTTGTGTTTTTAAAATCGGCACTCTCAAACCTAAAACAACATAAACACTTTTTAATAAGTAAGGTCAAAGAAATCTTGCAAAATAGACAAAACGGCTACGAAAATACAAATAAATTAAAATTGTGATTTTGTTTTTTGATTTGGCTTTTTGTAGCCAAATCAAATGTTTGTTTTTAGTCAAAATGCTAAAATTCTCTAAATCTTACATGTTTAAATATACTTTGTTTTATGCCGTTTTCATCTTTTATAACATCTCTTTTTGTGGTGGCATAAACGGATTTTAATGATTTTGCTTTAGCATAATTTATAAGCTTAAAGCATAAACCAAAATCACCGCTAACAAGCAAAAAATCATCTTTTTTAGCATTTTTATCAATGTATTCATAAAAATCCCTTGCATAATCATCTAAGTTATCAAGGCTAGGTGGAACATTTGAAAACTTAGTTTGCAAATCCTTTGGCAAGGCTTTAAACTCTGCTACGTTTAGACTAGTTTTAGCATCGTTTATTTGCTCCTCGCTTAGCTCGTGCGAGAAAAATAGGTGCATACAAATCATTTTGATTTTTTCCAATTTGATTTTTGTTTATTTTTTATAATTTGTATGTTTGCTTTAATTTGTGAATTTATGATTTTTTTATATTGACTAAGCTTGTCTAATCCACCTTCTTCAGTAAATATTTTTTTGGTTTTTTCTAATAAATTATTTATAGCCTCTGGGATTTTAGCATGATTAAATATTGGGTCACAGTGAGACATGCTATTTCTAATATCAGCTATACCATCTCTAGTATTGAAGATAATTTTAATAAATTCTGCTACTTTTTCATCTGATTTTATTTCATTGTAGCCTTCATATAGATTTCTAATAGTCATACCTGAAGCTTGAGTTTTAAAATAATGTTTTAAATCCAAATCATCATCGGCAAAATGAAGATAAAAACCATACTGAAGTCCCTCAAGTATAAATCCAGCTGCATTTAAAGAATATGATTTATTTAAAAACAATTTAGCTAAAATGAAAAAATCATTAGCGTGAGAAGTGATTTTTATTTTATTATTATATTTGGCTTTTTCAAAGTTAAATTCTTCAAATTCTTTAAGCTCGTTAAATATATCATTTATCATCGGCAAAAGTGGATAAAGTGGGCTTTGTTTGTTAGTTTCTATCTTTTCTTTTTCTTTTTTTAGTCTTAAATAATTTTCTTTTATTGCTTGAAGCTTATTTTCAAACAAACTATTTGATAAATTTTTTAAAGCTATATAAAATTTATCATTAATATCATCAAAATATATTACTTTTAAATTTTGAGAAAAAGTAGTCAATGCAAATGAAAGCCTCATAGTATTTGAGTAATTATCCAAACTTACGATTTGAAAATTATCCTCACCCATCATTTTTGCATAAATAAAATTTATATGATTTGCACCGTTAAAGCTATACTGCATAAGACCTGATAAAAGTGATACAAAAGCGGTATCCCTAAACCCGTGAGTAATATCTATAATAATATTTTTATCACGAGTATCTTTTATAATTTGCGTTAGCCTTAAAAATAAATCATCTAATTTATTTTCATCAAAATCTTCTATGCTTTTTTGTTCATTTTTAAGATTATATAAAAGATTTTCACAAGATTCTTTAACGCCCTTTGTAGCAAAAAAAACAAAATCTGTATTTTTATCTTTTAAATTTTCTATCAAGCAAGTTGTCATATTTAAAAATGCCCCACCTTCTAAAATTAGGTTTGGGATTTTTATATTTTTTGATATTGTATAATTAGAGCTAGGACTTTTATCATCAATCCTACCTATAAATGTTATCACTTTATATCCATTGATGAATTTTTGCTCTTTTGTATTTTCTTTTGGCAAATTTTCATTGATTTGGCTTATATTTTGAGGATTTTGTGTATTCTCATTTTGCATTTTATTATCCTTATTGCTTTTGTTATTAACTTTTTTGAT
Organism: Campylobacter sp. Cr9; assembly: GCF_020138295.1. NCBI lineage: Bacteria > Pseudomonadati > Campylobacterota > Epsilonproteobacteria > Campylobacterales > Campylobacteraceae > Campylobacter > Campylobacter sp. Cr9. The sequence goes on from NZ_JACGBH010000013.1 coordinate 4,772, forward strand.
AATTTGAAGTCCTTTTCTATTTGGCATTTTTATTTCACTCATTTTTACACCTTTTGCAAGGCTTTTAGCCTTGCTTTTTATAATTCACTTGGTTTTGGTAAAACTTTATCCTTATGCTTAAAATCATTCATATGCATATAATCGCTATCAATATTTTTTGATTTTTCATAGTTTAGCATTATTTCTAGTTCTTTTAGTCTTGGCTCTTCCCATAAGCTAGTATTTTTTGAACCAATTTGCCTTAGAATTTCAGTCTCAAAAGCCTTTGTAGAGTTTTTTAGAAGCTCTTTTACATAATCTTTTGTCTTGTAGCTCAAGCTTAACTTAAACTCATCATCTTCTAAAAACAAATTCTTATAACTTTCAGTCATATCATACACACTTAAATTAGCCTTTATTTCAACACTTCCGAGCCCAAGTGGTTTAGCCCCTCCAAGCTTATGAAAACAATTTTTTGGCAAGTTCAAAACAAACATCAAAGCACCTAATTCATAGTCTTTTAGGTTGGTAAATCTTATTTTGCCATTAAAAACTACATTAGAATTTATTTCGTGTATTTTGCTTGTTACATTATCGTTACCATTACCTAAATTATCACTTATTTTAGTTTTATGATGATACATTTTATATCCACGGATATTTACTTCATCGTTATAATGCTTAATCTGTGAAAGTTTCGCTCCAACTTTATTTTCCAAATACATATTAAATGATGTTGGCTTTGGTTCCATCAAAACAGCACTTCTTTTATTTTCAGCAAATACATCTCCTTGATTTTCGCTTAATTTTGCATCTTCAAAAAATACCCTTGTAGCAAAAGCACTTTCTTTACCAAAAATACATTCAGCCAAATCAAACTCGTTTTCGCCAAATTCATACTCAGGTATATGTTCTTTTACACTTTTAAAATAAGGTATTCTAAAATACGGAGTATGCCCAAAATAAACATTACCTTCATAAATTGTATAAAAGCAAGGTATCGCACCATTAAAATCTCCATTGTCTGCCGTTTTTACAATATCTAAAAAGGCTTTTCTTTGGGGTTTGTTATCGTTATCTGCATTGTAAGTTTTTATATCGTTGTAATTAAGAATTATTTTTTTAATTTTTTTACTTAATACTAATTCTTCTAAATTTTCTTTTGTGTATTTTTTAAAAGAAAAATAAGTTTTCTTTGCTGACTTTAAAGAGTTAAAGCTCTCATTAACTTTATCTCCTAAAGTCCCTGTATAAACATCAATTTTATCTTCATACTCAAGCATTTGCATATTTTTATTAATTATAACCCTGCACCATTTAAGCAAATCTTGTTTTTTAGAATTGTCGTTAAAAATATCTTTAAATTTTGCTGAACCATCATAAAAACTATGTTTTTTATAAGCATTTTGTGGAATAGAATAAATAGCGTATTTTCTAAAACCAAGTTTTACAAAATACCCCATATCTGCATTTGCTCTAAACACAACTCTTTTTTTTCCATCATCATCTATTCTTTCAGTTCTTTTTGACATTATCTTAAGATATTGTTTTTTAAGAGTGTCATCTTTTTCTCCTGCCATATTTCTATAATAAAATTTATCATTATTATAGATCTCAAACTTACCATAACTTACTATTTCTACAAGGTTTCTTATCATTCCCCTTAGGCTTGAGCCTGGGATTTGTGGTTTGCCATCTACCATAAAAAAATCTTTATAGTCTTTATCACTTTCCTTTTCGCTATCGCCTATAAAAAATGGTGTTTTTGTAGTAATTGTTAAATTTATTTCACCACTAACCCCATCAAATTTATTAAAATCATTAGGCTTATCAAAACTAGCAAACTCATTTTTATGATTTAGCGGGATAAAATTGTAAGGAGCTGTAGCTTTTTCAGAACTTTTACCATCTTCATTTTGCCATTTATTATTATGATTTTTATACTCTTCTTGGCATTTTTTCTCCTTTTGCTTTTTTTGTTCCTCAGCATTTTTTACTGATTTTTCTACTTGATCTCTTAAATCCTTGCTTAATCCACCTTTTTTGCCAATGTCTGCCAAAGCTTCCCTCATAATACTAAAACTCATCTTATCTCCTTTATCTTATAACCCTTTATCGCATAGCCTTTTATATAAGCTTGGTTTGTTTCCTTGTGATAATCCACAATGTCGTATTTTTCTATGATGATTTCATTACCTTTTTGCATTTCAAGCGGTAAGTAAAACTTCCCACCCCTACCATCATCTACCTTGCTCCAGCCGTTTTCACACTTTACAACTTTACCTAGCATAAGAGTATTGCTTTTGATTTGTTCTTTATCAAATTCATACTTTCTAAATTTATTTTCGCCCCACCAATAAAGTTCTTTATTCTCATTAAATATACGAAATTCTAAAATTTCATCCATCTGCGGAGTTGTAAATTTAAATTTCATTTCACTATTTTTAATACTGCCAAAAAGCACTTTATCTTTAGTCCATACTATGATTTGTGCATCATTAAAATCTTTTAAAAGCTCTTTCATTTTAGCAACTCCTTAGCTATTTTCTCAATATCCTCAATTTCTAAAGGTTTATTATTTTCACGAACTTTAAAATTTTCTTTTTCACCTTTAAACACTCCACGACCGACATTTTTGCCACCACCAACAGCTAAAAATCCAGCACACAAATCCCTTGCTACAAAAAGCATTAAGGCTTTTTCTTTTTCGTACCTTTTTAATTTTTCTTCATTTCTTGCTTTAATTTGTTCTTTTTCTTCATCTGTTAAATTTTCATTTTTTTCATCTTCTAATTTTTGTGATAAAACCTCTATAGTTAGATTGATTTTTCCACCATAAATAGCCTTAGCATCAAATAACGCCCCATCAATGGTAGCTCCGCTAAATCTATCTATTTTATTTCTTTGATGAAGTTTAGGAGGTAAAACGCTATCAATCTCGCTTTCATTTATTCTAACTCTTGATTTTTTCGCTGTATTGCCATCAACATAGCCAAAAAGCTCATTTACAAACTCTTTGCTAAGCTTAGTATCAAAAGTATTTGCTATTCTTAAAGCTTGATGCCTAATAGCTCCTTTAAAGCTCGTCCCGCTTGCTATACTTTTACCATCTTCACACAAACTCGCAATATCTGCTTTCTCATCATCATTATTTACACTACCTATTAAAAGCGAGTTAGTGATGTCTAGCTCTAGTTTTATTTCAAAATCTTTTTTATCTTGCTTAAACTCCACAGCGTTTTCATAAAACGGCTCTTTTAAAAACTTTTCATATCTTTTAAACTCATCGTTTTTACTAAAATCAAACTCGGTTTTAAAAAGTTTTTTCATAGCAAACTCCCCAAAACCACTCATAGTTTTCATACCTACTAAAAGCTCTGAGTTTATAGCCTTTTCAAACTCTTCTATCTCATTAGCAAAATCATCTTCATAGATATTTATAAGGCATTCAAAATTAAACTCAGCACCCTTAAAAACCACTTCATAATCAAATAAAACTCCGTTTTTAGCTATGCCATTTTCACTATTTATAGCAACACTATTTCTAATGCCCATTTTAGGCTTTTCTTCGCACTCACAATCACTTAAAATCACCAAACTTTTATTATCGTTATCGCCTAAAAGTGGATTATTTTTAAGCTTAGCTTTTAGCACTCCAGCAAGGCTTGTAGCACTTATATAAGGCTTGTCGTCTTTATCTTTTAAGCACAAGCTGTCTATAAAATCACCTTCCTTTGAGCCTATGCTAAAGGCTGATAAATTTTCTAAAATACCTTTATAAAATATCTTTTTTCTTAGTTTTTTATGCACTTCTTGGCTCATTTTTCATCCTTTTTTAGCTCTTTTCTAGCTTGTTTTATCTTGCTGATTAGCACTTTTTTTTCTATACTAAAAAACATTTCTTCGGTGTAAAAATCTTTATAAAAATAATAAATTTCTTTATTTGATTTTTGTTTTTTATTTGATTTTTGTTTTTCGTCTTTAGTTTCATTTTGCATTATTTTTTTAATATCAATTTTTTCTAGCCTTAGCCCTTTATCTTGCATTTTTTTATAAAAGGCGCTTTCTTCATATTTTTCTTTAAACTGCATTTTAAAGTCTTTATCTAACTCAAAAGCATTTGCAATACTTTGCATTCTACTTAGCTCACTTGCACTAAATGTCTCTCCATGCTTTTTATAATTTTCATCTTGGATAGCATAGTCTTTATACCCTTTGCTTAAAAATACCCTTTGCTCTAAATCTTGCTTTAAAATATTTTTTAAAGTTATCTCTATTGTTTTAAGCTCATCATTGCTTGGTCTTTTTGGTTCGTTTTGTGAAATTTCGTTTGTTTGTTTATCTTCTTCATCCTTTTCTAGTTTTAAATCATTAAAACCTTTATAAGCTTTAAGCCACCCAAAACCAAATTTATCTTGAGTCTTTAGCTGCACAATTTCCGAATGTAAATTCCCACTTACTTTAAGCACACTTCCTATGCTAAAACCCATTACTTGCGGGGTTTTGCACTTGTAAGAATTGTTATAAAACTGTGCTTTTTCATATCTTGAAATAATAATTTCTTTTAATTCCAAATCACATTCCTCAATATCTTTTAAAGCCGATTTTAAAGCATCAAAACTAGGTTCAAATCCGCCAATTTCGTTTCTTAATAATATCGGACTAATCGCTACTAGATAAAACTCTCCATTAAAACTAGTTTCTTTATCTTGAGAACTTTTAAAGCTGATTTTTACCCTACCATACTGAGAGTTTGCACTCTTGCCAAGCCTTAAAACCTTGCCATCAAGTTTACTAAAATCCTCATCATACATTAGCTTTATAGCAAATTTTTGTCCTTTTCTAAGTGCTGTATATGAAAAGATTTTGTTTTTATACTTTTTGTTGTCTTTGTGTTTTTCAAGCTCTATTTGATTTGTGTCATCTTCATATTTTTCACGCTCAGCTTTACTCATATTTTCTTTATCGGCCAAACTTACATGGGTTTTGTTTGTGGTACTAATTTTTGCTTTAGTTAAAATGCCGTTTTTTATGCAAACATATCCACCTATGCTTGATTTTTTCTTATCATTGTTTTTTTCTGTAATTTCATTAAACACCACAAAATCATCTTCATATTTAAGTTTTTTAAGATTCATCGGTGCTGGATAAAAGATATTTTTATCATCATAAAAATAAGCATTTTGAGGATTTTTATACTCCACTCCAAGCTTTTTAAACGCTCCCTTTATAGCACTTGCACTTAAATACCCTTTAGTATCTACAGTGTTTTCATCGCCACTTAGACTTGTAAGCACCACATCATCAAGTAAAGTAAATATCATAATGTCTTTATGAGTTTCGTTTGTTTGAGCTGCTTTTTCATTGCTTAGGCTATCTATTATCTCACATTTTACTTTGCCAAAGCCACGGGTTCTTTTATGCCCTATGTAGCGAAGATTTAGGCAAATTAGTTCTAATTTATCTTTTAAATTATAATTGCATTCAATATCGCTTTCAAATACAAGCTCTTTATCATAAGCCCTAAAGCGTCTTAAACTGCCTTTTTTTGCTACACCGGATTTATCAAGGCTTGTTTGGTTTAGTATCACTGAGAACGAATTTTTTATTATTTCTTGATTAAAATCACTTGATAGCTTTTCTAAAATCTCACTATTTTCAAGCTTTGCATCACTTAGTTTTATAATACCTTCCTCGTTTTCATTACCAAAAAGCTTCAAAATATCCTTTTTTTTATCTTCAGTCCAACAACCCATAGAAATTAGCTCATTCGCACTATCTTTTAGCATTCCTTTTAGGCGTTTTGCACTGATATATGGCAAACCGTATTCGTTATAATCACAATCTAAATCTATCAAAGCATCACCACTTCCATTTGTGATTATCGTATTACTAAGAAGTTTTATTTTTAATTTCATTTACTCTCCTTTTGTGGGTAAAATGCACTTAGTTCTATCGCATCAAGCAACATATTTTGATATTCATTTTTTATCTTATTACCATCTAGCAATTCATCTTTTTTAAATACTTCATTTTCACAATAAATATCAATATATTTTATGAGATTATCATCGTTTTCATAAAACAACAAATCTCTAATCTTCATCATCTTAGACCTTGCCATTTTATTAAGTATATTTATGAGTTTTAAAAGTCTATTTAGCTCATATTCTTTAAAATTGTTATTATTGTTTATTACATAGCCTTCAGCGTTTATGTATTTGTTTTCTCCACTAATTCTTTCGCTTGTATAAACATTTTCAAGATAATTTAATCCCGATTTAACTTGATTAGAAAGAATTAAAAACGACAATGTTGATTTATTATCGGTTTTATCTTTATCTTTATTTTTTCTTGCTAGTGCTTTTGCCTTGCTAGCTAATTCTTCGCTAAGATTATATGCTCTACTAAAAGGCGTTTTAGCCTTACATATTGCTATACCAGCACTTGCACATAAACCACCATTAAAGTGCTTCTTTGAAGCCTTTTCAAGCTCTTCTATAAAAGTCTTGCTAAGCCAAACCCCAAGCCTACCCTCACTAACAAAAGTAAAATCATCTCCGTTTAAAATAATCGGTCTAATAGGTAAATAATACTCATCATCCTTTTTAAAATCATCCTTAGTGATTTTTACATCTTTAAACTCAAAACCATCATTATCTAAGCGACTAGCTAGCTTATCTATCATTTGAGTAAAGGCTTCTTGCATAATCTCATCAATTTTTTTAGAAAATTCTTTTGACTCTTCTTTGTTTTTTAACTTTCTAACCTTTTCTCCAAGTGCGTTAATATCGCAATGTACCACGCTTATAAAAGCATTATTATGAATATAAATTTTATCTAGCTCGTTGCTAAACTCATAGCCTTTAGCGTCCAAATACTTATTAAATCTTTTGGCATTTTCTACCATCTTTCTTTTGCTAGCTGTTGCATTGCTAATCTCTCCATCATCATTTACACCGATATTTGAGCTAGGGCATAATCTTTCAAAACCGATATTGAGTGAATGCGTAAGTGGATAAAAGCTGTTTCTAATCTTATCTAGTTCATCTTTAGCACCGGCGATATCTTTTTGATAATCCCCACTCATTTCGTAAGGCACTAGATAAGGCACTAAACTAGGATAAGTTTTAAGTAAATGTAGGCTGTATTTTTCTATAAATTTTTTCGCATCATCAAGCTTATCAAAAAACAAATAAGCATTCCCACCACCACTAAAACCATCTTTTATCTTGCTTTTATCAAATTCAAATTCCTTGCAATTTTCCTTTATTATTTCAACATCAGTCGCTCTCGCTATTATCTCACTAGCACCTACCATATCTTTTAGCTTGTTTGAGCTAAAGATATATTCTTGTTTAGCAGCTATATCAACCAAAACTAGATAATCACTCATTTATATCCTTTCTAAAATTATTTTTCCAAAACCAAAAGCCGTATGCTTTCCAACCCCTGTGATATTTGCTATTTCAAGTAGCTTTACACATTCATCATCAAGATTTATAAACTCCACTTCACCTATTTTGGCATGAAAGTTCATTTTTCTACCTTGATTATTTGAGTATCTTAGTAATTTATAGTCGCTTAAACTTTGACTATAAGAAAAATTATCATCAAAAAACACCTTTTCACTTATGCCATTTATCTCATTTATACGGCGTTTTAGTGAAATAAAAAAGCTTAGTGGATTAAAATCAGCGTTTTTATCATTTATCATAAACGGGGTTTTAAAAATCACTTTTATATTTTTGTGGTGGCTTTGTGGATTTAACTCAATGCTTTTTATATCTTTATTTAATACTTCGCCTTTATTACCCATAAAAGGCTCATCGTTTAAAAGTATTTTTTCATAATCAAACTTTTGTCTATTTACCCCAAGCCCTAAAGCTCTCATTTGCTCAATCGCCAAAGCAAAATAAGGTGTATATTTTACGCACTCATTAAAAAGATAAATACTAAAATCATAAGTATTAAAATCAATCTCAAGGCGGTATTTTGAACTAGCGTTGTCTTTGTTATAAAACATCTCAAAAACACTCTCATCAACCCTTTTTAACGCCCAGCCCAAAGTCCCCCGAACAGCCGAACCGTTAAACTCATGCAAAGGCTTGATATTTATACCCTTTACGCTTAATTTTATATATTTCATCAAACTACCTTTTTAAATCAATAATAACATTTATAAATTTATTGTAATTAAACTTCAAAAGAATTTAAAATCGGAAATTAAAAAATTCCAAATAAAGCAAAGCCTTGTTTAAAAGTTTAGGCTTTGCCAATTTTGTTTGCTAGTAATTATGCAAAGATTTTAGCTCTTTTATGATTTTGTCTTTTTCATAATTTGTCCAAAAACTACCAGCTAAGATAATCACTAGCAAAGCATCACTAAATAAATTCCAGCTAAATCCAAGCTTAGCAAAATCCAAGCAAACTCCCACGCTAAGAGTAAGAACTAGTAAAAAATCTAAAATATACTTTCTCATAAGTCCTCCTTAAAGCATATTTGTAGTAGCATTTTGCTTTTGCTCTTTTGCTTTTTGTTGAGCTTTTTTAACTCTTTTTGAAAAGTCGTTTTGCTCATACTCTAAATACACCGAAAAGCTCATATGTGGTGAGTTTAGCTTGATTTTTTCACCCTTTAAAGCATATTCGCTTAGCCTATCGCCTACAAAAGGTTCTACGCTTTTTGTAATTTTATATTTTTTATTTAGTGAAGTTTTAAGCTCATTATAAGAGTTTTTATCATCAAAAATTAGCCTTGCATACACCAAAATCCCGTCATCATCAAAGGCAAATTCAGCATTTTTAAGATTATCCATTAAATGACAATTCTCAAAACTTAAAAACCTACCATCATTCGGATAAACTCCATCTATTAAGTAGCTTTCTCTATATTTACAATCTAGCTTTTTTACATCTTCAACATTGCTTTTACCAATATTTAGCCCAAAAGGACCTGCTGCAAACATAAGACTACTTAAAACACTTGCTAAAAATAATTTTTTCATAAATTCTCCTTAAGATTAAAAATGTAAGGAGAATTTATTTAAACATAGTCAAAAAATACGAGATTATCTAAAGAATTTATTATAAATATTAATTGCAGAATCTATGGCAGGCAAAGCCCCCATAATAGTAACTAATATAACAATCCAATTAATCATTGTTTTTAGATTTTTATATTGATTTGCTTTCTTTTCGCTTAATTCTATTTCGGCTATTTTTGCAATATCTTTTGTTTGAGTCTTCATCTCTTCATAAAGATGTATTATATGATAATTTTTCGCCATTAATTCATATATCGCATATAATTCATGTCTTGATTGTAAAATAGGGTTTTTATAAAAATACCTTACATCATATTCAAGCAAATCTTTTCGTATTTTTATAATATCTTCTAATCCATTATATACAGCAAGTTGCTTTATATAATCTTTTGTTCGCAAGATATAATAAATCAAAAGACAATAAACCATCATTATTCTAATTCTTTGATCAAAAAAATAGCAATCAGAATAAAATCCACGAACATCCACAAGCATTTCAATACTTTTTGTAATCAAATGATTTTGACTAGTTTTATCTAATGTATGAGAATTTCTAAGCATATATGAAGCAATATTTAGCGTATCATTAAAATCACTTTCTAAAGGCTTGGAAGTATTAGCAAACAAAGCATATAAATAGCGATAATCAGTAGAGTTTTGATCCTTTTTTGGGTAAATAAAAAAATCATTTTGAATATTTTTTAGATTGTTTATAACATCGGCTTTATTAAAACTTCTTTGCTCTATTTCAAATATTCTAGAAAAAATCTTAATATAAAACTTATCATTGTTTTTATAAAGCTTTATATAATTAGCTAAGTCTCCTAATAAAAATTCATGTGAAAACTCGTAATCCGTAGCATCACTAGGCACAATATCGCACTCAGTATAAATCCTAAAATAATCAAACTCAAGCTCACTTTTTATCATATTTCATCCTTTTCATAGCTTTTTAAAGCTTCGTTTAGATTATCGCAAAACGCCTTTTGTAAAGACTTTGGCGAGATAATTTTTATATCAGGTAGCCAAGTTTTAACAAACCTTAAAATCTCAAGCTCTTGAGAATAGATAATGCTAATTTGTAGTGGATTTTCATTTACAATCTTTTGGGTTTTGAAAAACTTTTTTATATCTTTTTGAAAATACCTTGCAATTTTAGGGCTAATTTCTAGTATAGCTTCATATTCAGCCTTTTCAAAAAGGCTTAAAGAATTGCTAAGATTTTTTATTTTTCTATCTAGTCCTTCTGGGATTTCTAGACTTAGATATCTTTCTTTTGTGATTTCTAGCTCTTTTATGAAGGCTACTCGTTTTAACTCAAATCTATCATCAAATTTTATTAAAATATACCAGTTTTTATCAGAATAAATCACCTTTAAAAATATAGCACCTTTTATTTCTTCATCTATGTAATCAATGTTGATTTTGCGTCCTGTTATAAGAGATTTAAGACATTTTAAAATAAAATCAAACTCTATTTTGCTTAGCTTTTCATCTTGCAAGGGATTGTCAATAGCTATGAAATTAGCCTTAAATTTTGTTAAAAGCTCTTTTTCATCGTTTTGTTTTAAATAAACCTTAAAGCTCTCTAACGCTAAAAACTCATCATAAGTATATCTATGCCCCATGTAGTATTTGATAACTTCATCTAAGCTTTTAAGTGCGGGTTTATAGATACGGGTTTTGCTACTCATATCCACTTCTATAAACTTGCCAAAGTCACTATCTAAAATCTGATTTATATACTTGCTAAAGTTTTGTTTAGAAATGCCAAGATTGTTTATAAAATACGAGCTACTAACCCCATCTTTATGCTTATAAATAATCTTTAAAATCTCAAAATAAGTGTATAAAATATTTACATTTGTTGCCATTTTTTCTCCTTAATTTATAGTGTTTTTATAATCTAAATCTTAATAGCTGTAAGCAAAGCTACTAGCAATATTACCCCAACAACAGCACTTTTTACAAACTCGCTATCGTGGTATTCTAGTGGTAAATAATACTCATAAACCATCCCAAGGCTTAGCATAAAAGCTATTGCAAAGATAGTTATTTGATACTCTTTTAGTATTTTTATTAACGCTTTCATTTTTGCTCCTTTAAAAGCTCTTTTATTTCGCTTAGATTTTGTTCTATAATATCTAGTTTTTTGCTTATGATTTTTTGCGTGTTTTTGTTATTTTTGGGTTTAATTTGCTCCATATAAAGGATATTTACAAGACATGCCATTGTCCAAAAAACAGCCAAAATCATCAAAAAATCTTTGTAATTTTCAAGCTCACTTTTATAGATAAAGCAAACCACAAGTCCTACAAAAATAAAACCCAAAAATATATATAAACTAATCATTTTTTGCCTTTTATCTTTTTTAGTTTTTTTGAAATCTTAGTGGCTTTTAGTCAAAAAATCTTATACTATCTCGTTTAGTTTAGTAAAAATAATTTTTCCGATTAGCCCTAAGATAATCATTATTACGCTTACATAATATATCCTATAGTCATTTGAACCATCATAAAAATTCATGATATGTCCTATAGCAAATACATAAAACCCAATACTATAAACTTGTTCAAAAACCCCAAAAGCCCCAAAATGTTTGAAGTCTTTTTGGCATAAGCTCATAAATACAGTAAAAACGATACAAAGCACAGCAAAACCCAAAATCCTAGCTATAATCCACCAGCCTTTAAAGATAAAAAACGACATAAACACCCCTAAAAGCCCAAAATCTTTTATCGTTTTAAATAGATTAAAAAATATAATATTTAGCATTTTTACTCCTTTGATTTTCGGATATTTTGCCGTATTTTAGTCAAAAAATCTTTTACTATTATATAAATTATATTGATGAAAAATGATTTGAAATTCCTATTTTAAATTCTTGAATTTATTTTGTGTATTTTGTTCTAAATGTGGGGGGCAAAGCATTCAATCCCCTAAAACGGGGAAACAACTTTTAGCAGTTAGAAAAGCTGATGAAAATTTTAAAAATACCTTGATTTCAATCCCCTAAAGCGGGGAAGTATTGTTTAAGCTAAATATAACCTTAAAACCTAGCTTATAAACAAACGAAATTTATTTTCTCTTTTTTATGCTTTTTAAATAATTCAAGGCAAAAAAACCAAATATCAATAAGCCCAAACCTACTATTATTAACATTATCTGAGTACTAGTCATAAAAATCCTTTATAGTATTTCAAATTCCTATTTTAAATTCCAAAAAGCCAAGCTTTAGCTTAGCTTATATTTTCTTTACATAATGTATCTTATCGCCGTTTTTGATGTAAATTACATTATTTTGACAATACACCGTATAGTTTGCGATTTTAAAATTATCTAGATTTAATGAACAATTTTTGATGATATTATCTGAATTTTTTTCAACCACTTCTTTAGCCTTTTCTATATCTTTTGCACCAACAAATCCTATGTAACGCTTTTGATTATCTTCTATTTTATAGGTATGTAAGGCATTAAATTCATTATTCACTTTAGAAAAATATTTAATTCCTATATATCCATTAGAATGATTAGGAGTTCTTAATATATAAGCAGATATATTATGATAAAGACTACTAGTTAGTGCGTAGTTTTTAGGATATGCTTCATGTATTAGTTTGTTTATATAAGCCCTTTGTTCAAACGGAATTTTTTCATATTGACTTAAGTCTTCAGCTCTACTAACTACTTCATAATAAGCAGCAGGCATACTATAATAAGTCTGATATTTAACCTTAGTTTCATTTACATATCTTTCTAATTCCCCATTAAATGTCTTTTTGAAAGTAAATGGCTTAGCATTAGAAACACACGATATAGTATAATCTCCAAACTCACTTATGCCTTTGTCATATTTAACACTTTCTAATAAATAATCCCCTAAAAGCATTACTTTATTTTCAGTAGTATCTCCTACAATATAAGGAATTCCATTATATCTAGCTTTACAAATATGATATAGTGGCAAAATTCTATAATAAAATCTTTTATCATTTGTGCTTCTATCAATACCTGCATCTTTTTTTACCCAAGTTATTTTATCATCTCTTTCATCTACATAGCGATAATAATCATCTGTATTTATATAAGGAGCATTTTGTGGAGTTTGGAATTTAATTACAAATAAAGCAGTAACTTCAGATTTATACTCGCCAATAAATCTATCACTATCATCTACAAAAGCATATTCTCCAAATTTATGCGTAATTTCAAATGATTTATCCCCTGCTTTACATTCAAAATATCCATCAGAAATCTCATAAGGCGAATAATTATCCTTTATTTTGACAAACTCATCAACTTGTGGATTATCAGCATTAAACAATGCTGGCTTATGTCTTAACATAGAGCTAAAAACTTCTTTTTTAATTACACTTTTACCACCTATACCTTGACAATATCTATAAGCATGATGGTATAAATTTAGCGATTGGTCATTAAGAATAAGGTTGTCATATTGTAATAATACTTCATTGCCTTTAGAATAAATAGTTCTTATAGGTTTTTTGGTGCAATACGCATGAGGTCCATGTCCAAAGCAAGAACTTGGATACTCATAATTATTTAAATATTCTAAGAAACTTTGATTATTAGTAGGTTGTGGTATTTCAGGAATACTATAATCACTCACACAAGCAGAAAACATCAGCGCAACACTTGATAATAAAATTGTTTTTTTCATAATTTCTCCTAGTTTTATAAATATTTTTCACTTTACTAAAAGATAGTCTTAAAATCTAAGACCGAAAATATTTTGAAGTAATTTTTAAATAAATAGGCTATGAAACAGAATTGAAGTTTTAAATTTAAATCCCCTAAAGCGGGGAAATGTCTTTCTAACATTTAGATAGCGATGATACTTATTTTAAACTTCATCAAGTTTCAATCCCCTAATGCGGGGAAGTGTCTTTTCAACAAAAGCTTTTCAAGGCTAAAATCTTCAACCACAAGGTTTCAATCCCCTAATGCGGGGAAATCTCTTTCTAACATAGTTATAAAAGTGTTTATTGATGAGATAAAAACGGTTTCAATCCCCTAAAGCGGGGAAATGTCTTTCTAACATCTATTTAAATACTCTTAAACAATTACTTAAAAAGGGTTTCAATCCCCTAAAGCGGGGAAATGTCTTTCTAACATTAAGGTATTAAAAAATCCATTTGTGTTTGATGAAGTTTCAATCCCCTAATGCGGGGAAATGTCTTTTTAACGCATATGCTCCAACATTTAACTATACAGTTAACCAAGTTTCAATCCCCTAAAGCGGGGAAATGTCTTTCTAACAAAAAAATTGGGAATTAGACTACAACACAAACTTGATTTGGTTTCAATCCCCTAATGCGGGGAAGTGTCTTTCTAACCCTTAATTCTTCCATACTTTTGTTAAAAAGATTTAATAAAAAATGATTATAAAAAACAATGATTAATATTATCTAATAAGCATTTAAAATAAAATTATTAAAAAAGTAGCAAATGCTAAGCAAAAATGAAATTTCATAGCTTAAAGCTCTATTTCTTCATAAAGATTTTTGAATTTCTTAGTATTTTCTATTTTTAAGTATTTTTTAAGTTCTAAAATCCCTATAAAATAAGCATTTTAAACCTTAGCTAAAGCTTAAAATTAGAAAATACAAAGCCAAATTCATAAAATCAAGTAAAATTTCTAACTCTTAAGCTAATTTTAAGCCAAAAATAGGGTAAATGCTAAGCCTAAAAATAAGCCTTACAGCATTCAAATTCCTATTTCAAATTCTTTTTTAAAAATCTTTGCTAAAATCTAAACTTTATCAAATACAAGGAAAAATAATGCAATTTTTAAACATAAATAAATTACCTAAAGAAAACTTAGAAAATATGGGCTTTACTTGGCATACTGATGCTGATGGTTCGCCTTATGTTGATGATAAATTAATAGTAATTAGCGAAAAAGAAGCGAATAATTATTATGAAGCTTGCAATGAGCTTTATGATATGTTTGCAAATGCTGGTGAATACGCAATATCAAATAATCTTTTAGATAAGCTTGGCATTCCTTTTAATCTTCACGAAATTGTGAAAATGTCTTGGGAAAACGATGTTCATTGGCATTTATATGGGCGATTTGACTTAGCTGGTGGGCTTGATAATTTACCTATAAAATTGCTTGAGTTTAATGCAAACACTCCTACGGCTCTTTTTGAAACTGCGATTTTACAATTTGAGCAACTTAGGCTTAATAATCTAAAAGAAGTTAATCAGTTTAATCATACTTATGAAGCTATTGTTGATAATTTTAAACGACTTGTAACTTTAGATGAAGATGTGAGTAATTTTGATGAAATTTATGAAGGCTGGAAAATCCTATTTACTAGCGTAAAAGACGCTGAAGAAGAGCTTACTACAAGACTTCTTATGCAAATGGCAATTGACGCTGGGTATGAGTGTGAGTTTGCTTATATTGAAGATGTAGAATTTAGCGAAGATGGAGTGTTTTTAGGTGATATAAATTATGAGTTTTGCTTTATGCTAATTCCTTGGGAAATCATAGCTATTGAAGAAAGCGAATTAGCACACTTGCTAACAAAAATCATTAAAAATCAAAAAGCAATCATTCTAAATCCAGCATATACCTTGATGTTTCAAAGCAAAGCTATTTTAGAGCTTTTATGGCAGCTTTATCCAAATCATAAATATTTATTAAAAACAAGTTTTGTGCCTTTAGAAAATACAAAGCAAGTTAAAAAACCATTCTTTGGAAGAGAAGGTGCAAATATTACGATTTTTGATAAAAATGGCGAAATTATTACGAAAAGTAACGGCGAGTATGAAAATAATGGCTATATTTATCAAGAATTTGCAGAACTTAATCATTATAATGAAGAGTTTTATCAAGCAGGGGTATTTTTCGCCTACGAAGCTTGCGGACTCGGCTTTAGAAAAGGCAATGCAATACTTGATAATTACGCAAAATTCGTAGGCCATATTATTAAATAAAAAGGAGTAAAAAATGCAAGAGATATTATCTCTTACTTCTTTTGTAGTTAATACAGATATAAAAGAGAATTTAAAACAGGAATTACAAAAATACAAAAGTATTTTAATAATAGCAGGTAATACTGCTTATTCTAAGTTTAAGCATAAATTAGATTATGCTTTAACTAGTGATTTTTATCTAACACATGCTAAAGAATGCTCGTATTTAGATATTAATAAAATCTTAAATGAGTGTGAAGGAAAATCTTTTGATTTGGTTTTAGCTATTGGTGGCGGTAAGGTTATTGATACTTCAAAATATATAGCAAATAAGCTTAATTTAGAAATAATAACTATTCCAACAATTGCTGCAACTTGTGCTGCGGTGTCTGCTTTATCGGTGATTTATGAAGATGAGAAATTTAAAGAATTAGCTTTATTTAAAAATCCACCTTTAAAAACTTTCATAGACTTAGAAACCATTAAAAACGCTCCTAAGAGATTTTTAATAGCAGGTATTGGCGATACTATGGCTAAATTTTATGAGTTTGATTTGCAATTAAAATACGCAAAAGCAAATAATATAAGAGTAAATTATTCAAATCACTTAGGCAAGATTTGCAGTATTTTATGCAAGGATTTAAATTACGAATACGCAAAATCTTTAAATGATGATTTGAGTTTTAAAAATGTCGTTATGTCAATCATCGTAAATACTGGCTATGTTTCACGCTCAATAAATATTGAATACAATGGTGCTTTTGCACATGCAACTTGCTATGCGATAAGCTATGATAAATTAGTTGAAAGAGAGTTTTTACACGGAGAATTAGTAGCTTTTGGTGTGTTGGTTCAATTAGTGCTTGAGAAAAACTATGATGAATATGAAAGATTAGTGAAATTTTATAAAGAAATTAATCTTCCTACAAAATTAAGTGATTTTTCAAATACTTTAGATACTAGCAAAATTGCTGAATTAATTTTAGCTTCAAGCGATGTAAAAAATCTAATTAGCTTAGGTTTTAAAGTAAATAAAGAAGATTTAAAACAAGCTTTAATTTATAAAAAGGAGATTTAATGAAGATTGTATTTTTAGACGCAAATACCTTAGGTGGAGAAAATATTGACGCTTTTAAAGAATTTGGCGAAGTTGTTGTATATGATAAAAGCGCTGAAAACGAAGTATTAGAAAGGCTAAATGGTGCTACGGTAGCAGTGATTAATAAAATAAAAATGAGCCGTGAAGTAATGCAAAATTGTCCTAATTTAAAGCTAATTTTAATTAGTGCAACGGGTATGAATACGGTTGATTTAGATGCTGCAAAAGAGCTTGGAGTTGTAGTTAAAAATGTAGCTGGATATAGCACAAAAAGTGTTGCTCAGCATACTTATGCACTATTATTAGCCCTAATGAATGAAACGCTTTATTATAATGAATATACCAAAAATAATGAGTGGTCTAAGAGTGAGTTATTTTGCGATTATTCAAGAAGAATTCACACAATAGAAGGCAAAACTTGGGGAATAATTGGACTTGGAGCAATTGGAAGAGATGTTGCAAAAATAGCTCAAATGTTTGGAGCAAATGTAGTTTATACAAGCCTTAGCGGAAAGAATAATAATCCTGATTTTAAACAAACAAGCCTTGAAGAATTGCTAAAAGCTAGCGATGTTATCAGCATTCACGCTCCACTTAACGATAAATCTTATAAATTAATAGGCGAAAAAGAATTAGCAATGATGAAAGATGATGCGTATTTGCTAAATCTTGGTCGTGGTGGAATAATTGATGAAGCTGCACTTGCAAAGGCTATTGATAATAAAAATATTAGAGTAGGGCTTGATGTGGTTGAGTTTGAGCCTATGAGAGCTGATAATCCATTGCTAAAAGTTAGCAAAAAGCAAAATCTTATAATTACTCCGCACATTGCTTGGACAGCTTGTGAGTGTGTAACAAGACTTGTAGGAATGATGGTAAATAATCTAAGGGATTTTTTAAATGGCAAATAAGCTTTATTTAAAGCTTTATATTAAATTATTTTTAGGGCTTATCTTAGCCCTAAACCTTAGTTCTTGTGTTAAGCAAACGCCTAGCACAACGATTAATATTACTCTAAAAAGTCCTTTGATAAAGTTTAAAGGGCAAGGCTTTTTAAGAAATCATAAAGGTGATTTAAGCCTTGATTTATACACACTAGGAAAATATGTAAATACTCTAAAAATTAATGAAAAAATCTGTTTTGACGGCGAATGTTATACTAAAAAAAGCTTTAATGAGAAGTTTTTTGGAAAATGGTATTACGATGATTTATTAAAGGATATAATTGAGTGTAAAAGCATATTCCAAAAGAAAAATTTCACAAAAACTCAAGATGGTTTTATGCAAAAAATTGATGATATTGAATATCAAAAAAGTAATTTAAATTGTAGCTTTTCATTAAATAAAACAACAATTAAAATAAATAAATAATAAATTTTATTACTAAGCAATATTTTTTTAATAATAATCCTAAACTGATTAACAAAAAAAGTGCTAAACTTTTAAAAACTTTTTAACAAGGAGAAATTATGAAAAAAGTATTATTTTCATCAGTTTGTGCAGTGGCACTACTTGGTTCTAATGTATATGCAATAGAGAGTAATAGTGTAGGTAATAGTTTAGAAACTTTTTTAAGTCAAAAAACGGAATTAGAGAATAAAATTAAAGAGCAAACTTCTTTAATAACGCAAAAACAAGAAAGTGTAAATGTAGCTAATGCTACATATCAAAACAAAGATATAGCGTATAAAAATGCAGGAAAAAACATAACAGCAGCAATAATTAATGCTGGGGATAAAGAAAGCGCAAAAAATTTAATTGAAAGAGAACATACAAGTTTAGTAAGTCAAGGTAATACCTTAAATACTCAAAAAGAGAATTTAAATTCGGAAATAGCTGGATTAGAAGCTAGTATTACGAAATGCAATGAAGATTTAAATTTGCTTAATACTGAATTAGAAAAAGCAAAATTAAGTGTAACAGAAAAACAATCAAAATACGATGAAGCTTTAAAAGTTTTAAGCGAGAAGAAAGAAAGTAGAAAAAGTTTGCAAATTGCCTATGAAGATGCGAGAAAAGATCATGAAGTAATGTTGGAAAAATATAATCTTGCAGATGAAGAAGGTAAAAAATTAATTGAAACTCAATTACAAGAAAAACTACAAGCAAAAAATTTTGCGGAACAAGCTTTAAAAAAATCAGATAATGAAATAGCACCTTTAGCAGGAGCAAAAGACCTTGCAAAAAGTGAATTAGATAGTGCTAAATTACAAGTTACTAATATTAAAAACAACCAAACAAACACAACTAATAATAAAACCAAAGCTACTGCTGATTTAGAAGTTAAAAATCAAACTTTAGCAGCTACTGCAGCAAATATTGAAGAAAACACAAAAAAACAAATTGAAGCAAAGGCTAAGTTAGATACGGCAGTGAAAACTTACGAAGAAGCTCAAGCAGCAGTTTTAGTGGCTAAGCAAAATCAAGCTAATGTAAAAGTTGAATTAGATACAGCAAGTGAGAATCTTGAAAAAGCAAAGCAAGATTTATTAACAGCTCAAGCAGAACTTGATAAGTTAAATCAAGATTTAAAAGAGCTTGAAGGAAATATCGCAAATAATACAGAAGTAGGCAAGAAGTCTAAAGAAGAAATGGGAGAAAACTATAAAGCAAGCACGCAAGAGCTAGCAAACAAACTAATTACCTTAAGTGCAGAAAATAACGGAGATTTAAGCACAGCAACTCCTGAAGTAAAAGCACAAGCACAAGCAATAGCAAATGAAATTGCAAGCGTTATTATAAACGAGCAAAAAAGCGAAATCTCAAGCGATGTTTTAAGTTCTTTAAATGTAAGCATTAATAATATGAACAAGCGTTTAGGAGAAATTCGTGGCTTAAATGAAGATTTAGGCGTATGGTTTAGAGCTTATGGCGGTCGTTTTAGCAATGATAATAGCCATTTTAACTACTACTCAACCCAAATCGGTGCTGATAAAAAAACAGATTTTAATAACGGCGATTTAATAGCGGGTGCATTATTTGGCTATGATAAAGTAAATTCAAATGCAAAATCAAAAGGCTTTAATGTAGGTGGATATTTAAGTTATATTAGCAATGATGGATATTTTGCTGATTTAGTGCTTAAATATATTCACACAGGCTACGATAAAGCTGGTATCAAATCTCAAAACTCATTCTTAGCAAGTGTTGAGAGTGGATATAGATTTAATGTTTATCAAAACACTTATTTAGAGCCAAGTTTAGAATTAATCACAGGTTATGTAGGAAAATATGAAGCACAAATTGGCAAAAACACAATCAGCACAAAATCTTATGTTCCACTAATTATTAAACCACAAGTTTTTGCTGGATATAGTGTAAATGACTTTACTTTTAGAGCTGGAGTTGGTGCGATATTAGATACTAAAAAACATACAGCAAATATTTTAATCAATGATTTAGTAAAAGGAATAAATGCAAGTTCAAGCGTAAAACTTGATAGCAATAATCGTGGTTTTGTTAGCTTAGGCGGTTCATATAAATTTAATGACAATCTAAGACTTAATTTAAGTATAGAAAGAAGCTTTGGCTCAAGTCTTACAAACGATTATGAGATAAACTCTACTATTAGATATACATTTTAATCTTAGAATTTGAATTCGGAATTTCCGAATTCAAATTCCTTTCAAAAAATCAATCAAAAACAAAAAGCAAAAAAGATTTGAATTTTATTCATAAAACAAAGGAATTAAAAGTGAAATTGAGTGGAATTTGAATTTAGAAATTCCTATTTCAAATTCCTTAAATCTTTTTAAATATTTTAAACAAATAAGCAAGAAAAAAGCAAAAGCAAGCAAGCAAAATAATGCAAGCCCCACTGCTTAATTCATAAGCAATGCTAAGCACAAGTCCGCCAAGGCAAAACATAAGAGATAAGATAACAGAAACTACCATCATAGACGAAAGTCTAGTGCAAAACATAGATGAGATATAGCTAGGAATGCAAAGTAAAGCAAGTATTAAAACCATTCCAACAACCCTTAAGCTAATTACTATACAAATAGCAGACGCAATTATTAGCATATAATAAATTAGATTTGCATTTACTCCATTTGCCTTGCAAAACTCACTATCAACGCTAACTCCTATTAATTGTCTATAAAATACAAACGCCATTAAAATAAAAGCAATATCAGCTATTATCATAATCAAAATATCAAATCTTTCAACCGCTAAAATAGCTCCGAATAAATAGCTAAAAACTACGGAATTTGAATTAGGACTTAAATCGCTTAGCAATATCCCCACACTCATTCCAAAAGCCCAAACCACGCCTATTACAGCATCTTGATTTTTGTAATTTTTTGATAAATATGCAATAAGTATTGCACAAGCTATTACAAAAGCTAAGGTGCTAAGCATTGTGCTAATTCCAAAATAAAGCGAAATCCCAAGCCCACCATAAGCTGCGTGAGTAATCCCACCAACCATTGATACAAGACGATTTGTAAGCACTAAAGCACCTATAATCCCACAAGCAATACTTACTAAAATTGCCGAAATAATTGCGTTTTGAATAAAACTATAATTTAGATATTCCATAATTTTCCCATATATCAATTTCACATAAATTATTTTTATGTGCTGCTAAATGCAACAACCTATTATTATCAATTCCCTTTGTATTTTTATGAATATGACAAGTTCTGCATATATGAATTAATTTGTTTGCATAAGTGCTAATTAAAGCTATATCATGACAAACACAAACTATGCTTATGCCTTTTTGATTAAGTTTTTTTAACAATTCAAATACTTCAATCTGCCCTTTAGCATCAATGCTAGCAGTTGGCTCGTCAAGTAATAAAATTTTTGAATCGCTCATCATAGCTCTTGCTATTAATACTCTTTGTTTTTGTCCGCCACTAAGACTTGCGAATTTTTTATTTGCTAAACCACTTAAACCTAAATCATCAAGCAATGCTAAGGCTCTTGATTTTTCTTCTTTTGTATTAAAAAAGAAAGAATATTTATGAATAGTTCCCATTAAAACAACATCTAAAACATTAATAGGAAAGCTAGGATTTATTTGAGCAATTTGCGGAACATAGCTTAATTTATCCGTTGTAATTTCAATACTACCTTTACTAGGTTTTAATAAGCCTAATAATAATTTTAAGGTAGTGCTTTTTCCACCGCCATTTGCTCCTATAATTCCTACAAATTCATTATCTTCTATACTAAAACTAACATTGCTTAAAATCTCTTCACTATCGTATGCAAAGCATAAATCATTTACTTTTATCATTGAAAAAATCCTATATATAAGCCAACAAATATAACAAAAATTAAGCTTATAATTTCTAATTTCTTACTAAATTTAAATCTAGTTACAATAAATGCACTCAAAAATATAGCAAGGCTCATTCCAAGTGCTATCAAAATTGCTGCTATAAAAGCAACAGCACCTAAACTTTGTATAAAACCAATAACCAAAATAAGTCCAGGGCAAGGAAGCAATCCTATACTAAAAGCCAAGAAATTATCAAGTGCTTTTTCGTTTTTTACTACTTTTAGGATTTTACTATTATTTGCTAGTTTAAAGCTTTTTATATTATTTGGTTTTTCTACTATATTTACGCTTTGTTTTTTTGATAATTTTAAATAAAGCAAAATACAAGCTAATAAACTTATTAAAAATCCTGAAATTTTGCTTAGATTAAACAAGCTAAAAATAGAAAAAAACCCAGCGATAATAAAAGCATTAATTAAATGAATAAATCCTACTTTTAGACTAAAAAATAATATTTGTTTTTTTGAGTTCATAAAATAAGCTGCTGTTATGCTTTTGCCATGACTTGGTAAGAGTGCGTGCAAAAAGCCATAAATTAAAGCAATAGGATATAAAAGCAAGCTATTATCTTTTAATAAAGAAATCATCTTGCTTTGTAAAGCAGCTAAAAACTTAAGCATATTTTCATAAATGCTAATTCCTGTTTCAAATTCTTTTGATTTTTCTTCAATTTTTGTAGTTGTAGCTTGAATAAAAGTTGGTGCTTTAAATTCATAATAAACAGCGTTTAAATTTATGTTTTCATTAATGCTAAAATCTTTTACTTGATATGAGTTTTCTTTTATTTTAAAATTAAAAAATCCATCAAGATCTTCAACGCTTAAAACCAAAACCCTATCAATTTTCGGAGTAAAATCATAATCTATAAAATACTCTAAAATAAGTTCTTTATCAAAACTTACTTTAATATCTTTTACAATAAACTTAATATCAATGCTTTCTCCAAAAGGCAAATCATAATATTTTAAAGTAGTTAAAAATTTTCTAGGCAATAAATAATCAAGCAAAGCAGCTTTAACCTTGATTAATTCGTTTTCATCTAAAGTTTTATCATTATTTGTATCGTAGCCATCTAGCAAGGTTTGTGAAAAATTTGAAGAAAATTCCCAAGAAATGGAATTTCCTTTAAAGCTTACATGTGCTGTTGGTGTGTATAAAGAACACAAAGCACATGCGTATATATTAATGCTTAAAACAATTATCGTTAATAATCTTAGCAAAGTTTAAAAGCTCCTTTGATATTTCGTTTGAAAGTTGGTTTATCTCAATGATTTTTAATCCACTTTCATTGTGAATGCTTTTAGCTAATTTATCATCAAATTGTGGTGCTTTTAAGATTATGCAAGCTTTTTTGTCTTTTGCAATTTCTATGATTTTTGCTAATTCGCTAGGTTTTATATCTTTTCCTTCAAGCTCTAAAGTATATTCATTTAAGCCATATCTTTTAGCAAAATAACCCCAAGCAGGATGAGAACTAATAAAGCCTTTTATATTCACATTTTTTGTTAAATCATATATTTTTAAGTTTAATTCATCTAATTCTTTTTCATATTTTTTTAGATTTTCATCAATATTTTTTGCATCTTTTGGATAAATTTGTTTTAAGGCATTTGCTGAATTGATTGCAAGTTGCTTTAAGATAATAGGGTCAGTCCAAATATGCACATCAATACTTGAATGCTCGTGATGATGGTGTTTATGTTTGTGATTGTGTGCTAGATGATGAATTAAATCTTCTTTTATTTCATCGCTTGACATATCGCTATGATAATATGTAGGCCAATTAATCATTTCTTTTAACAATTCTTCTTGACTAGAATTTCCGAAAAATATATGAAAATGCTCTAAATCTTTCGTAGGTTTAATATTGTGGTCGCTAAATTGCACATATTTAAACGGACTTTTATCGTTTGTCGCTTCAAATAAATATCTTACGCCTTTTTTTCCTGATTCGTAGGTTAAGATTTTAAATCCTACATATTTGTAATTAGATTTTATGCTTTTATTGTTTTGAATAAACTCAATGCTATCTTTTGTGATTATGATTTTTTCAACATCTGTTTTATAACCATCTAAATAATACTTTTTGTATTCTTCTTTGCTTTTGTCTTTTTTATCTTCTGCTTTTAATTTATAATACTCATCAAAATCACCATTTAAAGCGTAAGGATAAATTGATTGCCAAGCTCCAATCCAATCACTTAAATCTCTATTCTTTACATTAACATCATCAAATACTCCATTATGAGCGTCATCATCGTGTTCATGGTGATGTTCGTTTAATTCTTTATGAAAATATGTGTTTTTTTTGATATTTTCATCAATTTGAATTATTTTTATATTTGTGTTTTCAGCTAATCTTTTAAGCCAAACTTCTTCAATCTCAACTCCTATTCCTAAAAATACTTGAGCTTTGCTTAATTCTAGCATTTGCTTTGGCTTTGGCTCATAAGTATGAGGGTCTGCGCCTGCTGGCATTAGGGTTGTTATTTTTGCATTAGGGAGTAATTTTTTTACGATTTCTGCTTGTGGCAAAATACTAACGCCTACATTATTAGCAAGTAAGCTAATGCAAGCAATTGAGCTTAATAATAGTTTCTTCATTGCAATTCCTTTTCATTAATGTTTTAAAGTTGCTAGTGTAGTAAATAGTTGCTTAAATGCAACTTAGTTGCAAAAAATAAATTAGGTTTAAATTTTAATTTTTTTTGCTATTATTCACGAGATGAATTCAGTTAAGTTATTAAAAAAACACGATATCGGTATTACAGAACTTAGGATTTTATTGTTAGATGAGCTTTTAGCTGCTAAAGAGCCTATGTGTTTTGATGATTTCAAAACAAAGGCAAATAAAACTACATTTTATAGGACAATGGAGCAGTTTCAAAAGGCAAAATTAATAAATAAAATTGAGCTTGATGGCAAGGGCTATTATCAAATAAATAAGGGTAATAATGCTTTATTTGTTTGTGATATTTGTCATCATACACAAGATTTAGCATTTCCAAGTATTGATAAAATTCAAGTTAGCTCTGTTTTAGTAAAAGGCGTTTGCAAAGATTGCAAGGATAATAATGAATAAAATATTTTTTATTTTTGCTCTTTTATTAACCTTATTTGCTGATGAGAATGTTTATAAACCAATTGCTAGTATTCCTTATGATAAAGATTTGGCTAATTTAGGAAAGCAATTATATTTTGATGTTAATTTAAGCCCAAAAAAGCTTTCTTGTAATTCCTGTCATAATCTAAACTTAAGTGGTAATGGCACAAATAATTCAGGTATAAACACAGATAATGAAAACAATCCTCCTACTGTTTTAAATATAGCTTATTCAAATCTATTTTTTAAAGACGCTAGCATAACTGATCTAAAAGAACAAGTAAAAAGAACTTTAAAAACCGATATGGATATTACTCCTAAAGAATTTAATAATAGGGTTAAATTTAATGTTGCTTATCAAAAATTATTTAATAGTATAGGTTTAAGTGCTAATTACGATAATTTAGTAAATGCTTTAGTAGAATTTGAAAAAGCTCTTGTTACGCTAGATTCTCCTTTTGATTTATATTTAAAAGGCGATAAAAATGCAATTAGTATGCAGGCTAAAAGGGGTTTAAAATTATTTAACTTTTACGGATGTTCATCTTGCCATAATGGAAATAATTTTGGCGGAAATATAATGGCAGAAATTAATAAAAGCTTTTCAGTAGGTTGTAATGTTAGTGATGGAAAAGTAAAAGTTCCAACTTTAAGAAATGTTACAATAACCGAGCCTTACACTTATATAGGAGCTTTTGTAAATCTTAGCGATATGATTAGAGCAATGTCGGTGTGTCAATTAGGAATAATTATGCCTGATGAAGATGTAGATGATATAGTTGAGTTTTTAAAAACTTTAGAAGGAAAAAGACCTAAAATTTTGGAATAATAATGAATAGAGAATATAAAAATATAGAAATAAAAACTTTCGTTCAAAGAATTTTACAGATTTTTATAACTGCTTTAATGGTTGGTATTTTTGTTTGTACAGGAATATTTTTTACAAAACTTCATAAAATTGATGTAAATTACGATATAAACAATCATATTCATGAAATTATGCTTGATAATCAAGAGTTAATGTTAAATATTGAAAGACCAAGTATTTATGCAAATTTTGAAAGTAGTGGAAGAAAATTAAGTGAAATTGATACTAAAACAAGTGAATTAATAGCTTTATTGAAAGAAAATAGGCAATTAAACAAAGCAGAAGAAGAAAAATTATCACAGAGTTTAGAAAAATTAAAAAATTATGTAAAAGAATTTAATAGCTTATTAGGAACTAGTGGAAGTGATTTTAAAAGCTTTAACGTTTTATATGCTCAATCTAAATTAATTGATGTAAAGCAAAATGTTTTGGAATTTATTTTTGCAACTAAAATAAGCATTAGTTCTATTAAAAACTATGTTGATTTTCTCGATACATTGATTGAAAATAATAATAATTTAATTTTAGAATATAAAAACACAATAGCAAGCTTAAAACAAGAAAGTAAAATAAAAACCGATGATATAAAATTATTAGAAGATAGGATAAAAGCAGTTGATGAAGAAAAAACCTATCTAATTCTTTCAAGAAAATTATTGCATGGTGTTAAACAACTTCATGAAGAAAAAGAAGAAATCAAAAATTTCACAGATTTTGAAAATATTCTAACTCAATTAAAACTTCAAGTATTAACAAAGATAGAACATTTAGAAACTACAAACGAGCAGTTAATATTAGTTGGTGCTATTTTTGCTGTTTTACTTGTGTTTGTTACTTTTATTATTTTCAAATATAGCCTTGATTTAACAAGGGCTTTAGATATTTTATACAAGGCTTTTTTAAACTCTCCAATTCAACAAATTTTAATTAATACAAAAAACAAAAAGAATTTATATATTGAGTATGTAAATGATACTTTTACCTTTAATATAAACACACCAACAGAGCAAAGCGAAAATGTAAGAAAAGCTCAAGCTATGAACTTTTATGATTCTTTACATGGTGTTATTGATTTAAATGACAATGCAAAGGGTTTTGATTATGGAACGCTTATCCAAGAAAGCCATAACAAAATTCAAGAATATAATGAAAATGATATTACGGGTAGAAAAGAAACAAGGTTTTTTTCTATTTTCAGAAAAAGCATAGGTGATAATATTGAGCTTATTAATAAGGTTGATGTAACCAAAAAGATTTTACAAATTAAAGACTATAAAACCAAGCTTGATAATATGCAAAAGAAGTTAGATACCGATAGTTTAACTGGTTTATTATCATTACAAGCTTTACAAGATAAAGAATTAAAAGATGATAAGTCAAATAAAAATAACATATTTTTATATCTAAAAATTGATAATTTCAATGATTTAAGACTTAACTATTCAACAATTATGATTGATGAGATTATAAAAACTTTTGCAAGGTCTTTAAAAAATGCTTTAAATGTTAAAGATAACGATGAGGTTTTAAAAACTACAAATATATATCATTTACAACTTGATGAGTTTTGTATAGTTTATAAAAATCACGAAGAAGCAATGGCAGCAGCTGATTTAATCCAAAAACATTTTAAAGCAAAAAATGTAAATCCTATAATGGGTAAGAAAAACAAGTTTGAACTTCAAATTAATCAAAATATGGAGCTTAAAGACTTAGAATTAAACATAGGAATTTCTAGTGAGCGTGATATTAGAAAGACAAATCAAGAAGTAATCAATAGACTTGCTCAAGCAATTCTTGCAAGTTATGAAACCATAAAAACAAAAGAGCCTTATTGCGTATATAAAGAAGGTTTAAGTATAGAAAAACAACACGCAGAACAGCAAAGAGTAGTAGCACAAATAAGGTATGCCCTTGATAATGATAAGATTTTTGTAGTTTGTCAAGGCGTTCATAATTCACTTACTAAAGAAGTAAGTTATTATGAAGTATTGGTAAGACTTAGAGATGAGCATAATAATATAGTTTCTCCGGGACTTTTCTTAGATGTTGCAAGAAAAGTGGGTCTTTATAAAAATATTCAAGAAGTAGTTATTAATAAAGTTTTTGATTTGATAGAAAATTATCCTGAAGCAAAATTTAGTAT
Organism: Campylobacter sp. Cr9; assembly: GCF_020138295.1. NCBI lineage: Bacteria > Pseudomonadati > Campylobacterota > Epsilonproteobacteria > Campylobacterales > Campylobacteraceae > Campylobacter > Campylobacter sp. Cr9. Next base: position 33,258 of record NZ_JACGBH010000013.1, read on the forward strand.
AAACCTAGCAAACTCAGATATTATCAATAAAGAAACTAGAGATGTATTTGAGAGCAGATTAGCAAGGTGCTCTCGCCCTGAAGCTTTATGTGTTGAGATTTTAGAGAGTGAAAGTATTGATAAATACGATGATTTATCAAATTTCTTAACTTCAATTTCTTTAAGGGGTTGTAAGATAGCAATTGATGACTTTGGTAGTGGATATTCAAACTTTTATAGATTATTAAAAATCAAGTTTGATTATTTAAAAATTGATGGTTCTATTATTGAAAGCTTGGTTGTTGATAATAATGCTAGAACCGTTCTTGAAACGCTAGTAGGCTTTGCACACAAGCAAGGTTATGAAGTGGTAGCTGAGTTTGTTAAAAACCAAGAGATTTTAAAAATAGTTCAAGATTATGGGATAGAAAAGGCTCAAGGCTATGAGCTTAGCAAGCCTGAAGAACCACACAATATTTTTATTTAGAATTTGAATTAGGAATTTGAAAACTTTAAATATCTAAAAAGGAGGAGGGGATATGAGATTTATATTTTTAGTTGTTTTTAGTTTGATTTTAAATGCTGCTAGTTACGTTTATGAAGATAATGAAAAATATATCTTATTTAATGATGATGTTATGCTTTCAAATACTGAAAAACAAAATTTTCATAAAACAGGGCTAGTTGATAGAGCTTTTAGTAGTGTATATAAAGAACAAACACAAGAACACCTTGATTTAATAAAAGAGTTAAAACCTCATGCAAAAAAGCTAAAAAATGAATTTAAAGTGCTAAATAAATATTATTATTACTGCTTTGATACTGATTTTAAAGGATGTGAAGAATCTTACAAATATTATGATGAAAAAGCTTATTTTGATGAAGAAGGATTAAAAGAAGCAAAAGAAAGAGATTACTATATAGAAAATGTAGTTTATATTAATTATTTAAAAGATGATTTGATAACTTATTGCTACGAACATAGTGACTATTTAGGCGGTGCTCACGCTCAGTTTGGCTATGGGTGTGAGAGTGAATTTGATGGCAAGGTCTTAGGAACTGATGTTTTTAAAGATACAAATAGCGTTAATAAATTTACTAGATTAGTTGCTAATGAGCTTTTAAAAGCACATAATGATGGAAAAATCAGCATATTCAAAGATACATTAGAAGATGTTAAAGCAAATAAAAGCTTTTTACATTCTTTGCCAGTCTTTTATCAAGATGGCATAATGATATCTTTTTCGCCTTATGAAATCACGCCTTGGAGTGATGGTATGATAATAGTTTTTATACATAAAGATGATTTAAAAGGTCTTTTAAAAGATGAATATTTTAAATATTTTAAAAAGGAGCAAGAATGAGAAGTGATGTTATTAAAAAAGGCTATACAAAAGCACCTAGTAGGTCGCTACTTAGAGCTGTTGGGCTAAAAGATGAAGATTTTGCAAAGCCATTTATAGGAGTTTGCAATAGCTTTATTGAGATTATCCCAGGGCATTTTTATTTAAATAAATACGCAGAGATTATAAAGGATGAAATTAAGAAAAACGGCTGTGTTCCATTTGAGTTTAACTGCATAGGTGTTGATGATGGTATTGCTATGGGACATAGCGGAATGCTTTATTCACTTCCAAGCCGTGAATTAATAGCAAGCAGTGTTGAAACGGTGATGAACGCTCATAGCCTAGATGCAATGATAGCAATCCCAAACTGCGATAAAATTACTCCAGGTATGATAATGGGAGCGTTAAGAGTAAATGTTCCGACCATTTTTGTAAGTGGTGGCGCAATGGCTGCAGGAAAGCTAAAAGATGGCTCTCAGATTGATTTAAATACAGCCTTTGAAGCAGTTGGAGAGTATGAAGTTGGCAAAATTGATGAAGCGAAATTAAAAGAAATTGAATGCGCTGCATGTCCAGGGGCAGGAAGTTGTAGTGGAATGTTTACAGCTAATTCAATGAATTCTTTAATGGAGAGCCTTGGTATTGCACTTAAAGGAAATGGAACTATTTTAGCACTAAGCTCTGAAAGAGAAGAATTATTAAGAAAAGCAGCAAGAAGAATTTGCGAAATTGCAAAAAGCGAAGAGCTAAGCGAAAAATATAAAATTAGAAATATTTTAAATAATAAAAGCCTTAAAAACGCTCTAGTTTGTGATATGGCAATGGGTGGAAGTACTAATACAATTTTACATACTCTTGCAATCGCAAAAGAAGCTTATGCTGATGAAATAAACTTAGAATTAATGCACGAAATAGCTCAAGATACTCCACATATTGCAAAAGTAAGTCCAAGCTTGCCAGGAACTCATATGCAAGATGTAGGAAGTAGCGGTGGAATATATGCGATAATGAATGAAGTTAGCAAAAAAAGCAAATTCTTTAGCAAAGACGCACTTACTATTAGTGGAGAAAGTATCGGCGAATTAATAGCAGGTATTAATCCTGATGGTAAGGCTATTAAAACGCTTGAAAATCCATATTCAGAGCGTGGGGGACTTTGCGTATTATTTGGAAATATTGCAAAACAAGGTGCTGTAATTAAGGTTGCAGGAATTGTTGGAGATAAGGTATTTCGTGGAAAATGCGTTTGCTTTAATTCTCAAGATGAAGCAATCGCAGGAATTAGCAGTGGAAAAGTAGTAGCAGGTGATTGTGTTGTAATTCGCTATGAAGGTCCAAAGGGTGGCCCTGGCATGCAAGAGATGTTAAGTCCAACAAGTCTTATTATGGGTAGGGGCTTAGGTGCTTCGGTTGCCTTGCTTACTGATGGAAGATTTAGTGGTGCAACAAGGGGCTTTAGTGTAGGACACTGCTCGCCTGAAGCTGCTGAAGGTGGAGAAATAGGACTTATAAAAGATGGCGATATTATAGAAATTGATACTATCAAATGCACTATAAATCTATTAATAAGCGATGAAGAAATGGCTAAGAGAAAAGCAGAGTTTAAGCCTATACAAAAACCACTTAATTCAAGATGGCTTAGAATGTATAGAGCGCTTGTTAGCAATGCAAGTAATGGTGGCGTGTTAGATATTGATGGCTTAAATGAGATGAAAAACTAAGAATTTAAAATAGGAATTTCGCAAAGAAATTCCTTGATTATTATTAAAAATATCTTAATTTAAATTTTTAATTTCCTAATTCAAATTCTTTTTTATTTTTTAATAATTTTTATTTATTATTAAAATTTTTAATTGTAAAATTGCATAATTTTAAAGGAGTGGCTATGAAAAACAATTCGTTTTTAATGATAGCATTATTGCTATTTTGTGTTTTGATGAGTTCTTTTGGTTTTTTAGACCTTGCAATTGTTTTATCGGTAATTTTCATAGGCGTTAGGCTTGGTGGAATTGCTATTGGATATACCGGTGGAATAGGTGTTATTTTATTAGGTGTTTTGTGTGGGATAAAGCCTGGTGAGATTCCAACTTCAGTAATTTTAATCATAATGTCAGTTATTGCAGCAATTTCGGCTATGCAACTTGCTGGTGGGCTTGATTATTTAGTAAGTGTAGCTGAAAAAATCCTTAGAAAAAATCCTAAAAAGATTAATTATCTAGCGCCTACAATTACTTATTTTCTAACTATTTTAGCAGGCACAGGCCATACTGCTTTTTCTATGATTCCTGTAATTGTTGAAGTCGCAAAAGAGCAAAATATCAAGCCAAAAGCACCGCTTAGCCTTGCAGTTGTATCAAGTCAAATAGCAATTACAGCAAGTCCTGTTAGTGCTGCTGTTGTTTATCTTAGTGGGGTTTTAGAAGGTTTTGGATATTCTTATATTGCAATGCTTGGGGTTTGGGTAGCTAGTACATATTTAGCTTGCATAATAACAGCATTTTTAGTAACTAAGTTTAGCAATCTTGATTTAAGCAGTGATGAGTATTATCAAGAATTATTAAAAAAAGGCGAAATCGTAAAAAAAGAAAAATCAACTCAAATAATTAGCAAAGAAGCAAAGCTTAGCGTTGCAATTTTTATTATCGGAGTTTTAGCTGTAGTTTGTTATGCGACTTATCTTTCAGGCTTAAAAGCTGAGCAAATAATAATTCCAAGAGATAGTGCGATAATGTGTGTAATGCTTAGCATTGCAACTTTTATTGTCTTAGTTAGTAAAATTAATACTTCTAAAATCATTGATACAAGTGTATTTAAAAGCGGTATGAATGCTTGCGTATGTGTTTTAGGTGTTGCTTGGCTTGGAGATACTTATGTAAGCGCTCATTCAGCTGAAATAAAAGATTTTGCAAAAAATCTAGTAGAGCAATATCAATTCTTATTAGCATTTGCCTTTTTCTTTGCAAGCATGCTTTTATATTCTCAAGCAGCAACAGCAAAAGCAATCGTTCCATCAGTAATAGTTGCTCTAGGACTTAGTGAAAATCCAGAAAATGCAAAGATAATAATCGCTTCTTTTGCAGCAGTTTCAGCGCTCTTTGTGTTACCAACTTACCCAACTTTACTTGGTGCTGTTGGTATGGATGATACGAAAACTACTAGAATAGGAAGATATGTATTTAACCATTCTTTCTTTATTCCAGGGGTTTTAATGATTATCTTAAGTGTTGCATTAGGATTTTTATTTGTAAAATTTATTTAAGTTTTACTTGCAATTAATATTGTTTTTTGTATAAAATGTATCCTTTTTACACAAAGGATACATATGAAAAGACAAACTTGGACAAATAGATTAACATATATTTTAACCGTTGCAGGTGCTACCATAGGATTTGGAGCTACTTGGAGATTTCCTTATATGGTTGGAGAAAACGGTGGCGGTGCTTATGTTTTATTATTTATAATAGCTATGTTTTTAGTAGGCGTTCCTATTATTTTGGTTGAAAATATTATAGGAAGACGCGCTCATAAAAATAGTGTAGATTGTTTTAGTAAAAAATGGCAATTTATAGGGTATTTAGGACTTTTTGGAAGCTATGCAATTATGGCTTATTATATGGTTTTAGGTGCTTGGGTAATTAGCTATATTGTAAATATTATTACGAATAATTTAGATTTAACTCAAGTTATAACGGCTGAGCAAACAAGCTTACATTATGTAAATCATATTGAAAAATCTCCTTTAATGATAGCAATTTATACTTTTGTATTTGTTTTAATCAATTGGATTATTTTAAGGCGTGGGGTTATTGATGGAATTGAGCGATCGGTTAAATACTTAATGCCATTACTATTTTTATGCTTAATTGCTATGGTTATTAGAAATGTTACTTTAGATGGAGCATTAGAAGGAATTAAGTTTTATTTATACCCTGATTTTAGTAAGATAACTCCAAGCATTTTTTTATATGTTATAGGACAAGTATTTTTTGCATTATCACTTGGATTTGGCGTGATGATTACGCTTTCAAGTTATCTTGATAAAAAAGAAGATTTGTTAAAAACAGCAGTAATTACAGGCATTGTAAATACTCTTGTAGCAGTTTTAGCAGGTTTTATGATATTTCCATCGCTTTTTTCATTTGGATTAAGTCCTGATGCAGGACCTTCGCTAGTGTTTAAGACTTTGCCTATTGTATTTTCTCATATGCATTTTGGAAATATTTTTGCTATTGTATTTTTTGTATTATTACTTACGGCAGCACTTACTACAAGTTTGCCGATTTATCAAGTAATTATTTCGGTTTTAGAAGAAAAATTTAAAATCTCAAAGAAAACTTCAATTAATTTAGTTTTAGGTGGAATTTTTATTTTAGGAAATATTCCTGCATTGCTTAGTTATGGTGTGCTTGATGATGTTTTAATTTTTGGAAGAAATATTTTTGATACATTTGACTTTGTGAGTGGAAATATTTTATTTGTAATTACTGCATTATTATGTGTTTTATATGTTGCTTTTGTTTTAGGTAAAGATGAAGCTTTAAGAGAAATTAGCAATGATTATGAATTAAAAAACCCTATTTATAAAGCATGGTTTTATTATATAAAATACATAATTCCTGTTGTAATTATTATTATTTTTATTAGTGGATTTGAGAATTTAAAATCGTATATTCTTGGATTTTTTAATTAATACTACGATTTAGCTAAGCTAAATCGTAGAAATTTGTGTTTTACTTAACTTCTTCTTTTACTTCCATTTGTTCTTGAACATTTTCTGTTGTTGTTTGCTCGCTTGTGCTATTTACGCACTCAGCACTTTTGCATTCTTCAGTATTTACTGCTTCAACTTCAGCAGCACATAAATTAAGACCTAAAAAGGCAACTAATACTAAACATAATCTTTTCATTTTTCTTCTCCTTTAAAAAATGTGGCGAAATTGTAAGAGCGAAATATTAAAAATGGTTAATAACTTGAAAAATTTTTTATCAATTTTATTCCTAATTGATAAATTATGAAAAAAATAATAAGTATCATTTAGATTTGATTTATTTATAAGTTTTAGAATATGCGAAAAAATTATAAAGGCTTACTTGTGAAAAAATTATTATTTCTTATTTGTATTTTAGTAACTTCAGTAATTGCTAGAGATGATGTTGATTATTTTAAAGAAAAAGATTTGATTATTGAAAAGCTTGATAAAGGTTTAGAAGCTTATAAAAAAGGCGATGCAGCGACAGCAAGACAACTTGCAAGTGAAGCATATTTTCAGCATTTTGAAAATATGGAAGGGCCAATCGGTAGAAATATCGGAAAAAAAGGCTTTTTTATGGAGAGAAAATTTACTAATCTAAGAAGCTATTATGGAAAAGGCGAAAAAATTAATAAAATTGAAGCTTTAATCTATGGTCTTAAATTAGATTTAGAAGAAGTAACGCCTATTATTCAAGATGGTTTTAGGATAAAAGCAGTAGCATCTGATCCAAATTATGATAAAGCAAAAGCAGAAATTAATGCAAGAGAAAATTTATTAAAGTCTTGTATTGAAGGCGAAATGATGTTTGGCTCAAATGAAAGTGATGCAAGAACTAAATGCGAAGAGCAAAAAGCTGCTGAAATTGCACTTTTAGCAAAAGAAGCGAGTGGAGAAGTGCAAAAACCTGTAATGCAAAAGCCAGTGTATGATAGTCTTGAAAGTCTTCAAGCTGCTGCTTCTATTGATCCTAGACTTCAACATGTTTATGATTTATTAAGTGAAAAATTTGATGAAGCAATGCAATATAACAAGCTTGGAGAATACACAAAAGCTGCTGATACAATAGGTTCAGCAAGAGAAGAAATTTATATAAATACAAATATAGAAATACTAATAAATGCTACAAAAAATATCAATATGAGAAGCAAATTAAGAAGTTTTGGCAGTGATATTCGTAGTGGTAAAGTTAGTGAAAATGATATGAGAGAAAAAAGCGAAGAATTGCTTAATGAAATATTTGAAGTAATGACGGAAATTGATGAAAGCAATCTTGGTAAATTAAAGCTAGTTGGATATGTTGATGAAACAAAGAATGTTGATTATACTCAAGTTGCAACTGATATTAAAATCGCACTTACAAAAATCGTTCAAGATTATGAAAATGTAGGTGAAAAAGCAAGTATTAATTCTCTTCAAAGTGTTTATTTAGATATTTTTGAAGCAAAAGGCATGGAGAGTAAAATAGGTGCAATTGATTCAAGCGTTAAATTAGCAATAGAAGAGAAATTTACAAAAGGAACAGCTTTAATTAAAAGCAAGGCAAGCAAAGAAGAGTTACAAGCTAATTTTGATGAATTAAATAAATTAATTGCAAGCCAACTTGATAAGATTAGTGATACCAGTGTATGGTTTTTATTCATATCATCGCTTACAATTATTTTAAGAGAAGGCTTAGAAGCTTTAATTATAGTAGTTGCAATAATTTCATACATAATTCAAAGTGGTAATAAAGATAGATTAAACATAGCATATTCAGCTTTAGGAACGGGCGTTATTTTATCATTTATAACAGCGTTTATTGTTTCATATTTTATTAGTAATTCAGGTCAAAGTAGAGAGCTTATAGAAGGCGTTACAATGCTAATTGCAGTAGCCTTGTTGTTTTATGTTGGCTTTTGGTTGCTTAGTAATGCAAGAAATAAAAAATATGCAAGTAATCTAAAAGAACAAGCAAAAATGGCAATTACAAGTGGTAGCGCAAAAACTCTATGGTGGACCGTGTTTTTAGCAGTATTTAGAGAAGGTGCTGAGACTATATTATTTTATCAAGCATTACTTATAGATTCAGGCTCAAGTGCTGGTTTAGGTGCTGTAATAGGCGGTTTAGCATTAGGCTTAGTTATTTTAGTAATTTTATATTTCTTACTTAAAGCAGGAGCTATTAGAATACCTATAAAACAATTTTTCTTATTAACCTCAATTGTGATTTTTTATATGTGTTTTGTCTTTACAGGCAAAGGAATTATGGAACTTGTTGAGGGCAAGGTCTTAACTCCACATCTCATATCAACGCCATTTGAAAGTATTACATGGCTAGGGCTTTACCCTTATTATGAGAGCTTAGTGTTACAGGCAATAATCCTTCTTCTATTAATAGGAGGAGTTCTTTATATGCAAATCAAATCAAAGGAGAAACAATGAAAAAGTCATTGCTTAGTTTAGTTGCAGGTGCTTTCTTAGCTACTTCAGCATTCGCTGGTGAAGTTGAAATCCCAACAATTGATGGAGCAGAAAGCTATAAATTACATGGTATGGAAATAGCAGCAGTTTATTTACAACCAATTGAAATGGAGCCAAGAGGAATTGATTTAGCTGCATCGTTAGCTGATATTCACTTAGAAGCTGATATTCACGCTCTTAAAGAAAATCCAAATGGTTTTCCAGAAGGTTTTTGGATGCCATACTTAACAATAGGTTATAAATTAACAAACCTAGATAATGGTAAAACAAAAGTTGGAAAACTTATGCCAATGGTAGCTGATGATGGCCCACACTATGGTGCAAACATTAAAATGGATACAGGAATAGGTAACTATGAATTAGAATTTGTAATTGACAATCCTGAAAAACAAGGTTTTGGTCGCCACGTAGATAAAGAAACAGGTGTTGATAAGTGGTTTGATACATTTAACGTAAAATATAAGTTCAAATACACCGGAACACCTGATAAATAAGCCTTAAAAAATAGAAAGCTAATTTAGCTTTCTATAAAAATATACAAAAATAAGGACAATAATGAGTATTTATTTTATACATTTATTTCTTGAAGCTTTTGTTATTAGCTTTTTTACATCATTTGCTTGTAAAAATCATTCAGTTTATAAGATTTTAATTTCTGCATTTGTTGGTTTTATTTTTGGATATATTGCATTTTATATCATAAACTACGAAAAGCAAAACAGAATAGGATTAATCATTGCCGATAGTGTTTTGATAATTTCTTTATTATTAGTATTTTTAAGAAATATAAAAATATTTGCAATATCAAGCGTATTTTTAATAGCCTTTGCGTGTGCTATTAGATATTTTTTATTAAGTGCAAATTTTGTTATATTTGAATCTAATTTAATAGATACTGAAGGGGTTTTAAATTTCGGTTTTATTTTATTAGCTTTTTTTATATGTGCTGTATTTTTTATAAGTTTTGTATATTCTACTAAGCATGTAAAATCAAAAATTAGTATTTTAATAGCAATTATTTTGGCTTTAATGTTTATAAATGAGTGTTTAGCTGAACTTGCTTTATATGGAATGAAGACAAGAAGTATCGGAGCTTTAAGCGATAGCGATGCACTTTTAAGCTATATAGGAAAGAGTAAGCATTATGCTGAGTTTTATTATTATATTTGCTTAATTTTAGGCATTATTTATGTTGGATTATGCTTAAAACTTCGCCCTAAATACACTCAAAAACAATGCGATTTTGATATTGTTTATAGACAAAACAAAAACCTTACAAGCACAATAAACACTCACTTTAGCATTACATTTATTTTAAGTGTTTTAGCTTTTATAATCGTTTTATTTTATGATCTAGTTGCGTCTAAGCCTATTAGTATAGATGAGCCTTTAGTAATTACTCCAAAGAGTAAAACTCATTTTGAGTTTGAATTAGATAAAGTAAGCGATGGAAAATTACATAGATATGCTTATATTTCAAGCTCAGGTAAAAAGATTAGATTTTTTATAATCAATCGTTTTGCTGGCAAAATCACTCCTGTTGCCGTGTTTGATTCTTGTATGATTTGTGGGGATTTAGGATATATTTTAAAAGAAGGCGAATTAATCTGCGTTGCTTGTAATGTAAGATTATTTTTACCAAGTGTAGGTAAGGCAGGTGGGTGTAATCCAATTCCATTAAATTACGAAGTAGATGAAAAAAATAATAAATTATTAATTAAAGTAAGAGATGTTTTAGATGGGGAAAATTATTTTAGCGAAGTTGTTGAAATTGAAGTAATTGACCCTGTAAATCAAGATAAATTTTTAAACTCAAAAGCTAAAAAATCTTATATGTATAAAGGTATAAATTATTATTTTAGCACTGATGAAAGCTATGAAGAATTTAAAAAAGACCCTAGCAAATATGTAAGCTCAAACGATAATGCACCTTTTAGATTAAATGGTTATCAAAGTTAAGGAGAAGCAATGTTTTTAAGAATTATAAAAAAATCAATTTTTGGCAACTTAACTCAAAAACTCCTTAGTTTTGGCACTATTTTTCTAGCTTGTTTGTTACTTGCTTGTATGCTAAATATAACTTTAGGCGTTGGTAATGAGCTTACAAAAGAGCTTAGAAATTATGGTGCAAACATTAGCGTTGTGCCACAAGGCTCAGCACTTAGTATTGAAGTAGGAAATAAGACTTTTAAACCATTTGAGAATAAAACATATTTAGAATTAAAAGATTTACACAAAATAAAAGAAATCTTTTGGAGAAATAATATAACAGCTTTTGCTCCGTTTAAAGATGAAGTAGCAAAAATTAATGGCAAAGAGATTAAAGTTTTAGGCACTTATTTTGATAAAAATATTCCTATTGATGGCGAAGAAGATTATAAAACAGGAATCACAGGCTTATTTCCTTTTTGGAAAAGTGATAAAGATTTTGTAAATGATGAAAGCAATATCCTAGAAGCAAATATAGGAAGAGAATTTGCAACTAGATTTAATCTTAAATCAGGCGATCAAATTGATGTGGAATTTGAATCAGGAATTAAAAACTTTAAAATCGTAGGAATTATTGATAATTTAGGCGAATATGATAATAAATTGCTTATAAATATTGATAAATTAAATGAGATTTTAGGTTCAAAACCAACCTATGAAAGAGCCGAAGTTTCAGCGCTAACAATTCCAGAAAACGACCTTGCAATGCGTGCAAGACATGATAAAGATAGCTTAGATGCTGTTGAGTTTGATAAATGGTATTGCACTGCTTATGTTAGCTCAATTGCTTATCAAATAGAAGAAGACTACAAAGGTGCAAGTGCAAAAGCGCTTAGCAAGGTTGCTGATGCTGAAAGCTCAGTGGTTAAAAAAATTCAAGGCTTAATGGGAATAATATTTTTAATTTCATTAGTAGTTGCAAGCGTAGCACAAGCTTCACTTATAAATAGCGATGTTTATAGACGCTCAAAAGAAATAGGCTTATTAAAGGCTTTAGGAGCAAATAACTTACAAATATATTTGATATTTATGGTTGATTATTTATGTGTAAGTTTGGTCGCTAGTGTGTTTGGAAGTATTTTTGGATTTTTTGTAAGTGATTTAATAGCTTTAAATATCTTTTCTCATAGCATTGCTTATAATTTTATTATTATTTTTATTTGTATGTTTTTTGCTAGTTTAATTTCAATTCTTGGTTCATTAATAGCTACAAAAAACTTTATCAAACTAGAAATCGTAGAGGTGCTTTATGGCAGGAAATAATTTTTTCATAACTCAGGTTAAAAAGAGTATAGGGTTTTCAAAACAAAGATTACTTATAATTTTAATTTCTATTTTTATGGGAACTGCTGTTGCGAATGCGTTTTTAAATATTTATTTTGATATAGATAATAAAATGAGCAAAGAGCTTAAAAGCTATGGTGCTAATATGATTTTAAGTGCTAAAGATAGCGATTATGTAAATATTAGCGATGTAAATAATATAACATCACAAATAACAAGCTCAAAAATCTTAGCAATTTCGCCTTATTTATACTTTACTCCTAGTTATTCAAGTAGGCAGATTTTAGTTGCTGGAGTTAGTTTTGATGAGTTTAGAAAAATCAATAAATTTTTAACTATTTTAAAAGGTAGTTTAAGTCCTAGCGAATACAGCAAAGCTGATAGTATTTATTTAGGAATTGATTTAGCAAATACAATTGATAAAAAAGTTGGCTCAAAGCTAACCTTAAACTATAAGCAAGATTTAGGATTAGTTGAAAAAACTTTCGTAGTAAAAGGCATAATTTCTAGTGGAGATGAAATTGATGCAATGGCATTTATTAATTTAGATTCAGCTAAAGAGTTTTCAGGCGTAAAGGATAAATATTCTTATGCTTCTTTAATAATTGATGATAATTTTGAAAACCTATCAAAGCTAAGTGCAAGTATTAATAATGAAAATGCAGAGCTTAAAACAATTCCTAGCGTTAGCATTAAAGAAGGTGCAATTTTAGAAAAAATTAAAGGCTTAATGTTTTTAATCTCTATCGTAATCTTAATAATTAGCTCAACAAGTGTTAATACTACTCTTAGTTCAATTATATTTTCAAGAAAAAAGGAAATCGCTTTACACCTTGCATTAGGGGCTGCTAAAAGCGATATAGTAAAATTATTTGCTAGTGAAGTTTTCATACTTACCTTAATCGCTTCATTATTTGGCTCAGTTGGTGGGTATTTATTAGCACAATTTTTAGGAGCAATTATTTTTAATGCTAGTATTGATTTTAGATTAAGTGCGTTTGTAATAGCGATTTTAATTTCTTTTATTTTTGCTATTCTTGCTGCATATTTTCCTATCAAAAAAGCTTTAAGCATAGATATCGTAGGTAATTTAAGAGGAGAGTAAATGAGTATTATTAAAGTTAGTAATTTACACAAAAGATTTGATAAAGCACATGTTTTAAAAGGTCTTAGTTTTGAACTAGAAAAAAGTCGTTGGCTTAGTATTGTAGGTAAGAGTGGAAGTGGTAAAACAACGCTTTTAAATATCTTATCATTGCTTGATAATGCAAGTGAGGGCGAATATTTTTTAGATGGCATTAATGTAACTCATTTAAGCGAAGTTGATAAGCAAAAAATCCGCCGTGAAAAAATAGGACTAATCTTTCAACAATTTCATTTAATTCCATATTTAAGTGTTTTAGAAAATGTTATGCTAGCTCAATATTATCATTCTAGTATTGATGAAAGCGATGCAAAAAAGATTTTAGATAAAGTTGGCTTAGCTGATAGATTAGAGCATTTGCCAAGCGAGCTAAGTGGTGGTCAGCAACAGCGTCTTTGTATAGCAAGAAGTCTTATAAATAATCCTAGCATTTTACTTGCTGATGAGCCTACTGGTAATCTTGATGAAGAAAATGGAGAAATTGTTTTAGATATTTTTAAACAATTAAGAAGCGAAGGTAAAACAATAGTTTTAATCACGCATAACCCTGATTTAGCAAAAAAAGCTGATGAGATTATCACTATTAAAGATGGTCTTATTGTAAATGAATAAATTATTTTTAATAGTTTTTGCTTTATTTTTTGTAGCTTGTGATAATGCAAAGCTTAGCCTTAATGAAAAAGCTCCTGAAATATTAGCTAAGGATACAAAAGGTAATAATATTAAGCTTACAAGGCAAGGTATTGAAATAGTTGAGTTTTGGGAGAATGGCTGTGCTGCTTGTCTTAAAGTAATGGCTAGCCTTAATGATTATGCACTAAATAATAATATAAAAATTTATGCAATTAATTCAATTGATGATTTAAAAACTATTAAAAAACACGAAAATGAACATAATTATGATGCTATGATTTTTTTAAAAGATCAGCAAGACATAACTTGGTCAAGGTATGAAATATTTGCAGTTCCGACTTTATTTATCTTAAAAGACGGCGTTTATGTTGAAAAAATCTTAGGTGATAGGGGATTTAATTATATACAAGAAAAAATCAAAGGATATTTATGAGAATTATTTTAATGCTTTTATGTTTGATTTTTTGTGCTTGTAAGGATGAGTATTTTTTAACACTTAATTCAAAAGAGCCACTTAGTTTAAAATATAATGCCAAAGAAAAGGCTTTAAAAGGTCTTAGTGAGCCTTTTATGTTGTTTTTTTATTCTAAAGATTGTGGAGTTTGCGAAAAACAAATTCCTATATTAAATGAATTAAGCAAGAATTATAAAATAATAGCTGTCTTAGGAAATATGAAAAATAAGGATATGGCTGTTAAGAATTTAAAAGGTGTAACATTTACAACTATTTATGATAGTTTAGATGTTGAGTATTTAAGCAATGTAGTAGGGGGAGTCTATGGAGTTCCTGCTATGTTTATTTATGATAACAATGGTAAAATGGTAAAAAAGTTCATCTCTTTAACTCCAAAATCAGTTTTAGAAAAGGAGTTAAGAGCTGTTAAAGGAGTTTGATGAGAATAATTTGTATTATTTTTTGTCTAATTTTTAGCTTGTATGCAAAAGATTATGATAAAAGTAATTTTTCAAGCGTTATAAATGCGTGCAAAAATAACAACTCTAGTGCTTGTATTTTAGCAATTAGGCTAGGCTTACATATAAATAAGCCCTTTGTAGTAAAAGGTATGTCAAAAAATCTATGTGATAAAGATAATTCAGGCTATGCGTGTGCTTTTTATTCTCATATATCATTTAGCTATTTTGATGAACTAAGCTATCAAACCAGCCTTGAATACGATAAGAAAGCTTGTGATTTAGGTTATATTAGTTCTTGCATAAGCCTTGCTATTGTTGATAAGGCAAAATATAGCGAAGAAGGCAAAAAAGCCTTTATGTTAGCTAGTGAAAATTCTTTACATAAAGCTGCTTTATTATTTAATGCAATTTCTTGTGATGGTGATATAGAACAAGCTACTTTAATATGTGAAAATCTTTGCAAAAGTGGAGATTTAAAATCTTGTATGGGCTGTAAGGATTATTATATTATTGATGATGATGACTTACTTAAAATAGCTTTGAAAAATACCGATAAAAACTGCGAAAAAGATGTAGAAAAATGTATTAATTTATACCATGCTTATGGAAGAATTGAAGATATAGATAGTAGGGTTAAAATACTTATTAAGCTATGTGAAAAGGGCGATTATATGCATTGTAATTCAAACAATAATATAGATGAAAAGTATTTAAAAAAATATGAAAAAGAACTAAGAAAAGCAATTTATAAAGGTTGCAAGATTAATAAACTTTTATGCAACGAATTTCCATTCCAAAAAGGCTTTTGGTCTAAATAATTCTAAAAATTACGAAATAAGAATTAGCTTCTAATTCCTATTTCAAATTCCTATTTTAAATTCCTTTGATATCCACACGATTTATCCTATGCTAAATAAAGATTAAAAATCATTTTTACACTTATTATTTTCTTTAATAATAGCCTTAAATTAA
>NZ_JACGBH010000014.1:0-45597 GCF_020138295.1 Campylobacter sp. Cr9
AATAAATGCAAAAACTTCAATTAAAGATTTTTGAATAATTTCAATAGGCTTTAATGAGCTTTTTATTAAGAAATATAAAACACCTATAACAACTAAAATAAATAAACTAAATTCAAAAATAGAATTAAGAACACTCTTGTGAATTGTCTCATCTATATTTGCCTTTGGCATAACCGCACAAATATCATAACCTGTTAAATTATCAACAACACAATAAGCTAAGAAATCTTCATTGTTTTTACTGAAAACAAAATTACCACTTTTGTTGCTTTTGTAAAAATCATGTAGTTTTGTAACGAATTCTTTTTTCCACTCAGGGTTACCTAAATCATCTTTATTAGAACTTGAAATAATTTCATCGTTTTTATCAAGAATAATTGTGCTAGAATTTTTCAAAGAATTTGTTCTAGTAATTTCATCGCTAAAATCATCAACTAAAATATTTCCACCAACAACAGCTGCAATTTCATTATTTATAAATACTGGAGCAAAAATAGTTGTAGCTTGTTTGCCACTTGAAACATCTTTATAAATTGATGATAAACTTGCCTTTCTTATTTCGTTAGCTTCTTTAAACCATGCTCTAGTTCTTCCGTCAAAATTAGGAATTAATCTAAAGCTTAAATCTGGTTCAGCCTTATAAACATCACCATTTGTAAGACCTATGAAAAGTCCTTGAAAATCTAGTATTTTATTATCATCTTCTATTATTTCTTTTATAAATTCAGGGCTTAAGTTTTTTGCTTTTTCAAATTTATTTGCTATCTTTTTTATGTTATTTAATTTTGTTTCTATATAAGTGTTTATGTATAAACTTTTCACACTTATATCATTACCATTTAATTCATCGTAGTTTTTATTAATAATACCTTTAACACGATTAATTTCATAAGTAGTTAAGATAACTGATGCTATTACAAGCACAACTGCTAAATAAATAGAAATTTTTTGCGATAATTTCATTTCTTGTCCTTACAAATTGAATTTTATTATTGATTATACCCCCCCCCAATTTAACAAAAGTTAAAGTTTAGTAAAAATTATTATTAAACATAAAATATTTTAAAATCAAAATACTTTACAAATAAAACAATATAATAAAAAACTATTACATTATTTTTAATAATAAAACTAAAATTCTTTCATTATTTCCTAAATGTTATTTAAAACCGAAGAGTGTAGATAAAATTATTTAATAAATAATAATAATTATTAATAAAATCAGAAAAAATAAGTATTTTGTGAATAATTCCCACAAAAAGTGAGAATTATTCAATATTTTTAACAGCCATAATAAATTGAATTCTATTTTTTACGCCTAGTTTTTGATATATACTTGAAGTTATTGTTTTTATTGTTCTTTCGCTAAGTTGTAAAATCTCTGCTATTTGAAGATTTGATAAACCATCTTTTATGTAATTAGCAACAATCTTTTCTCTATCATTTAATATATCAAATAAATTACTATCATCATTTTTATAGCTTTGATTAATTAGTTTAACCATATTATCAATAATATCAGGCAAAATCCAAACCCCACCATTATTAATACAATTAATTGCATCTCTAAAGTGGATTTTTTGCATTCTTGCGTTTGCATATCCTTTTGCATTAGCATTTAAGAAATATTGTGCTTCCATAAAATTAGGGTTCTTTGAAATTGCAAGACATTTAATACCTTGCTCTGATAAAGCCTTAATATTATCTACATTATCACTTATAACAACTGCATCTTTATATTTTACAGCTATTACTTCTAAGTAACTTGTAGAATAAATCCTAAAGTCACTTAAAATATCTTCTAAATATGTTCTTATTTCTTTATCTTCTAAGTTAATTATTACTTGCATTATCTTTCCCTTAAAGCATTTTGTTTTGTTTTAAAAATCGGTTTTAATAAATAATCTAATATTGTCTTTTTACCCGTAACAATATCAGCATTTACTATCATACCTACTTTAATATTTAAAGGTTTTTCATCTGTTCCTAAGTGGTTTTTATCAGTTACTACCCTAACTAAATAAAAGCTCTCGCCCTTATCATTTGTCTCTGTATCTGCACTAATTTGCATAACCTTACCTTCAAGTCCGCCATAAATACTAAAATCATAAGCACTAACTTTTATAATCGCTCTTAAACCTTCTCTTAAGAATGCCACATCAGCAGGTTTAACCTTAACTTCTGCAATTAATTTATCATCAAGTGGAACAATTTCTGCGATATTTTCACCTGGTTTAATTACCCCTGAAACAGTGTGAATGTTTAGCTTTGATACAATTCCATTTACTGGGCTTTTTACTAAGGTTCTATCAACTCTATCATCAAGACCTATTTGGCTTTTATTAATTCTTGCGATTTCTGCGTTTGTTTCGTTTAATTCTTTTTTAGAATCATTTGTAAAATTAAGCTTTATTTCATTTAATGCGGCTTCAAGCTTTGGTAATGATAATCTAGCTTGAGAAAGCTCTCCTCTAATATCGTTTAATTGTCTGCTTATTTGAAGATATTCAACTTCACTTACGCTACCTTTTTTATAAAGATTATAAGTAAGGTTATTTTGCTTTGAGACTAAATTATAGCTTGTATTTAAATGATTTATTTTTGATTTTAATTCCTTAATCTCGCTTTGCTTTTGTGAGATTTTTTCTTTTAGTTGCTCCATATTTGTATCATACAAACTATGCTCGTTTTTTAAAGTAAGTGGGAAGATTTTTTTAAGCTCATCTTCATCTAAAATTCCTGAATCAAATTCTTTATCATTTGCTTGAGCGTAAAGCCTAATTTTTTTAGCTAATAATTCGCTAATTTTTACTTCACTCTCACCTAAAGAACTCTCAAAGCTTTTATTGTCAATCTTAAGTAAAATTTGTCCTTTTTTAACTACATCACCTTCTCTTACTAATAGCTCTTGAACTATACCACCTTCTAGGTTTTGCACTATTTGATTTTGCCCACTAGGAACAACCTTTCCTTGCCCTCTAGTAATCTCATCAACTTCTGCAACACTCATCCAAGCAATAAGACCTATTACACAAGCAATAATTATATAAAGCATTGTTTTTGTTTTTTGAGAACTTTTTGATAATACTGCTTGAGATAAGCTATTCATATAATCTAAATCATCTTTAGTATAGTTTTTCATCTACTAGCTCCTAATTTTGCTAACACTTCTTCTTTGCTACCATCTAAAATCACTTTAGAATTATCAATTACAATAATTCTATCAACAAGGCTTAATAATGATTGCTTATGGGTAATTACTATTAAAGTCTTATCTTTGCAAGCTTCTTTTAAATTACTTATAACTTTTGCTTCTGTTTGAGTATCTATTTGATTTGTAGGCTCATCTAGTAACATAATAGGAGTATTTGTAATAAATGCTCTTGCTATCGCAATTGCTTGTCTTTGCCCTCCACTAATACCTTCTCCACGCTCATAAACAGGCATATCAAATCCAAGCGGATGAGCATTTACAAACTCACTAACACAAGAAATATTAGCAGCCTTAATAATCTCTTCATCACTTGCATAAGGTGCTTTATAAACAATATTATCTCTTAAAGTGCCTTTAAATAGCATAATATCTTGAGAAACATAGCCTATATGCTCTCTTAAATCCACAGGGTCAATTTGCTCTATATCAATACCATCTACATGAATACTTCCCTTACTAGGTTCATAAAGTCCCATGATTAGCTTTTCAATGGTTGTTTTTCCACTACCATTTTTTCCTATGATTGCTACTTTTTCTCCTGCATTAATCTTAAAGCTAATATCGTTTAGAGATTGCTTTTTAGCTTCTGGATAAGAAAATGAAACATTTTTAAACTCAATTGCTCCTAAGAAATTATTTCTTCTTACAAATTTCTTGCCATTTTCACGCTCTACTGGCATATGCATAATATCATCAAGACTTTTATAAGCTGTTTTAGTCTGCTCATAATTTGATATAAGCGAAGCAACCTGTCCCATAGGAGAAATTGCACGAGAGCTTAAAATTACACTTGCAATTAGTCCACCCATACTAAGCTCCATATCTTTAATCATATAAACACCCATTACAACTATTGCTATTGTGTTAAATTGAACCAAAAAGCCTGTAACCATGGGAATAGAACTTGATAAAATTTTATGTTTTATACTTTTATTTGCTATTTCGCCTGTTGCTTCTTCGTAAATCCATTGGCTTGATGATGCAGCACCTAAGGTTTTTATAGTTTCTAATGTGTTTAAGCTCTCTATTAAAACTCCATTTTTAAATGCACTTGCTTGATATGTGCTTTCAATTGAGTTTTGAAGTGGCTTTCTAATACTAAAGGTATAAATTAAAATTAAAATCATAACAACAATAGGAACAATAACTAAATGCCCCGCTAGAAAATAAATAGTAGCTAAAAAGATTATACAAAATGGTAAATCCACAATAGCAGCTATGCTAGCATTTGCAAAAAAGCTTTTTAAGGTATCAAATTCTTTTAAGTTTTGCGCAAAAGAACCTACGCTTGCAGGTCTTGCACTAAGCTTAATATCTAGCACTCTTTCGTAAATTAAAGAACTCATAATAATATCGCTTTTTTTAGATGCTGTTTCTAAAAAATAAGCACGAACAAGCTTAATAATCATATCTATAACATATACTACAAATACACCTAATGCTAGAACCCAAAGTGTCTCGATAGCATTATTTGGAACAACTCTATCATAAACATTCATTGTAAAAAGCGGACCTGCTAAAACAAAAATATTTATAATTAGTGATGCTAATAAAACATCAATATAAATTGATTTTGACTTTTTAAGAGTATCCCAAAACCAATGCTCGTTAGGATTGTTTTTAAGATTATTTATTTCGTTTTTTATTACGAATTCTTTCTTTAAATAAAAAGCATATCCTAAATATTCTTCTTCAATTTCTTTTCTACTTACTAAAGTAGCAGCCCCTTCAAATTCTGGGAAAATTATGCTTAATTTATCATCATCTTGAAAGCTTTGTAAAATACAAGCTCTTTGATTTTTAAGCACTAGAATGCAAGGCAAAACTAATTGTGGTATGTCTTTTAGCTCTTTTTTTACTAAAGTACTTGCAAAGCCTGCTCTTTTTGCTGCTCTACTAAATAAAGATTTTTTACTATTTTTTGAAAATAATTCTATACCGCCTAAATTAGTATCATATGGCAAACCTGCTGTAAGTGCTTCAGCACTATAAGGGTTATTGTATAGTTTTGTAAGAATTACTAGACAATCTAATAATTCATCTGTTTTTGCGTTAATCATTTTTCTTCCTTAACCTTACTTGTGTAATTTCCTTGAACTAAGTTAATATTTAACTCCTTAATTTTTTTATAAGTTTCTTCATTTTCTATACCTATTGCAATAATTTTTACTCCTTTTGAATTAAGAATAATTTCTAAAGCATTCTTCGCTCCACTAGCATTCACATCTTCTAATAAATCTAGTAATGTTCTAGCCTGAACTTTAATATAAGCAATATTTAGCTCATTTAAAATACTTAAGTTTTCTTTATTTAAAGTAAAGTGATCAAGCCCTAATGTAATATCATAAATCTTACAAAATCTTGAAAATGCGATTAAATCTCTAATATTTAAATCTTTACTCATTGCAAGCTCTAAGAAAACTTTATTATTTTTCTTAGCTTTAAAGATTTTTTCTAATTTAGAATAATTTTCTTCTTTAATTAAATCATTTGAAACGTTAATTGAAATTCCTGTTTCAAATTCTTCGCCTAAAGCCTTGCTTAATACATAAATATCTAGCTCTTTTGATAAATTAAGCTCATTTACAATAGGCATAAAATAAGAAGCATTTTTTAATTCGTTTTTGTATTTTAATCTTAAATATAATTCTTTGTGATATACATTATTATCATTATCTAAAACTTCTTGAGAAGCAAAACAAAAATCATTGTTATTCATAGCATTATAAATAAAGGCTTTAAATTGCTCTTTACCTAAGATAATATTATCAGTATTATTGGCCTTATTTAATGAATAATTTGTTTTATCTTTGATAAGCAATAAGTCAAGCTCTGATAAAACCTCATTTAACTTTTTGCCTTCATAAGAAGTTAAAGCACTGCTTATTATAAAGCTATTATCTTGAATGTTAAATTCTTTAAATAATTCTTTAATTTTTTCAAGGATGAGCTTACAATTTTCTTCAAAAGCTAAAGAATTTTCACCTAATATAATAAAATCATTTTCATTTATAGCAAACACACATTCGCCATCGTAAGCTCTATCATTTTGTCTTAAAATATCTGATAATTTTTCTAAAAACTCAATAGATTTATTAAATCCTAAAATCTTTTTAAGATTATAAGTTTCTTTAATGCTTAATAAAAAGCAATATCCATTTGAATATTCTTCTCTACTCTTAATAGATTCAAATTTATTTATAAAATATCTTCTATTAAATAGCTTAGTTCTTTCATCTTTATACAATAAATCATTGTATTTATCTAGCGTTTCGCTCTCTTTTTCAAAAATATCTTTTACTTTTCCTACCATTGAGTTCATCGCCATTACCATTTTTCTAACTTCTTGTGTAAAAGGTAATTTGTGTTGGATAATAAACTCATGCTCAAGTATTGCTTCGGCTTGTTTTCTTACTTTATTTAATGGTGCTAAGATTGCTTTTAATGAAAAATAAATCAAAATCATTGAAACAACGCAAATAATAAGCAAATTAACAAAAAGCCCTTTTAAAGTATTATAAAGTTGTTCGTATGCAAAAGCTGGGCTAATTTGCACATATAAAGTTCCTATTTTGCTCCATTGTCTAATCTCAAAACTTTCAATAGGAGTATTGATATTTACAAGTTTTACAAATAAATCACTAACTCCAAAAAATACTTTTTCTTGATTTTTTTCATATACAACATTATCTTTAGCATCTACGAATTTTATCTCTTGATAATATCCACTATCAAAAATACTATTAATCATAAGCTCAACGCTGTCTTTATTAATCTCTTCTTGGGTTGCTATTGCAAGACCTAAAGAAGTTGCTGTGTGCTTTGCATTTGCACTTAATTGCTCATTTATAAAATCGCTTGTTGTTTGATAATTTTTAACACCAACAATAGCAATGATAACTAAAATAAAAATTATAGAACCTAATAAAATTTGCTTAAATAAAGTCATAAATCACCCTTTTTCAAATTATCCAAATAATTTGACCAATCTTTTGTGTATTTTGAAGATTTAGCCGATAGCTTACCGCTTGATGCTTGTTGTGCCAAAAATAAGTCCTTAGCATTAAACGATAACACAGGCTTTAAATCAACTCTTTTATTTGCCCTTTTAATTGAATTTGTATTACTATCTAAAATAAACGGAATATCATCAGGCTTATCATAATATGCTAAAACCATATGAGAAATCCACTTACCATTTAGATTTGCATAAACATATGTAAAAAATAACTTTTCTTCGCTTACACCTAAATCTAATAAAGTAAGATATTTTGCAATTACGAAATCTTCACAATCTCCAAAGCCTTTTCCTAATGACTCAAACCTATTAGCCCAATAATCAGTCTTACCCCAAGTAATCATGTCATCTTGCCATTTAATAATATTAGGGTTGTTAAAAAATTCATTAACTTTTACTAATTTATTTGCTTCATCGGTATTTTTTATATCTTGCATTAACTTATCTAGCTTTTCAAGTCTTGCAACGGCTAAATCTCCATAAGCCTTTTGCATTCTTGTATAAGTTTGTGATTTTATAAAAGAAGAGCTAAATAAAGTAATACTTATAAAAAGAGTGAATAAAATCACTCTTTTAAAAAAATTCTTACCCATTCAAATTATTTAATATCAGAAATTGCGCAAGCTTTGTTAATGTATTGTCTAGCATAACCATCAACAAAACCTTCAGAAATTACGCCCATATTATTAAGCATTTTGTATTGAGTTAATAATATATTGCTCTTTGTGCTTATTAATTCTTTTGCAGCACTAAAGTATTCGCTTTGAGCATCAAGAACATTGATTAAATCTCTTTTTCCGATTTTAAATTCATCTTCATAGGTTAAAAGTGTTGATTTTGCATAATCTACATAATCATTTAAATAATTTAATTTATCTTTACTAATTTGATATGAGTTAAATGCGTAAGCATTGCTTTCGTGTAATTCTCTTAAAGTTGAATTATAATCCATTTGACCAGCTAATGCACTTAATTTACTTTTTTCTACATTTAATTTATCTTGACCTTTGTTAAATAGATTGTATGAAAATCTTAAATAAGCACCTGCTGAAGTATCTTTTGTATCTTGTTTTAAATCTTTAAATACCTTATCTTTTGCATAATCAGCTCTTAATTCAAGATCTAGTTTAGGTAAATAATTTCCTTTTTTTACTTTTGTATTGTATTCAAGAGCATTGATGTTTTCTGCTTGAATTCTAATACTTGGATTACATTTCTTACTGATTTCATCTAAGCTCTCAAGTGAGTTTGGAAGTGCATAAGTAAATTCTGGCATTACAAGAGTATTAATATCTACATTCTTACCAAATAATCTTGTAAATCTTGAATGTGCGTCTTTATAATCGTTTTCTGCTGATAAAAGATTATTTTTAGCAAGTGCTAAACGGCTTCCTGCTTGTCTTTCTTCACTAGCTCTTGCAAAACCTGAGCTTGTTCTATCCTTAATTAAAGCATAAATATCTTCATGAGCTTTAACATTCTTTTGTGCGATTTCTAATAATAATTTTGTTTTAATCATATCTAAATAAGCTTTTGAGCTATCATAAACGATTTCATTTGAGTTTTGAATTACTTTATATGCAGTTGAGTTTGTAATATGATTTTGCTCTGCTTTGCCATTCATATCTTTGCCACCATTGAATAAATTTTCTGTTAAAACAATAGAAGCATCGTGAGTTGTTCCTGTTCCTTTTTCTTCAGGTTTTACATTAACTTTTTGCTTTTTATTAACATATCCACCATTTGCATATAAATTAAGCATTGGATAATACTCAGCACTAGCAATATCTAAATCTTTTAATGATTTTAAGTATTCTTGTTTATAAGAATTAATTTGTGGATTAGTTTCTAACACACTTGCAATCATTTTATTTATAGTAATTGAATTTGCGTTTTCTACTTTATTAAATGCTGGAATATCTAAACTATTTTCATTTTCAGCGTCTAAGCTATCTAATGCATTTGATACTGATGAGCTTTTTACTTCTACAACTTCTTCTTTTGTAGTATTAGCAAATAATTCATCATTGCTTGTATCTTTAGAGAATTTTGGTTCATTTGGCTTTCTAGTTGTAAAATAAGCGTCTTTATAAATAGAATTAGCTCTTAAATAATTTCTAATTTCTGTAACTCTTGCTTTTGACATATCAGCAGTTTCAACAACTACTGTGTGGTATTTGCTATTATTTGGACTTTGTGGGTCGCTTGCTCTTGCTTTTACTACAAGCTCGTTAGCATATTTGCTGTTTTCTACAACTTTTTCAATTTTAGCTTTAATTTTATTTAAGCTATCATAATCGCTTTTTTTAAAACTAGAAATGAAAATATTATATTCAGCAGCATGCAGACAACTAGCCGCAATAATAGATGTGATTAAAGTTTTTTTCATTTAATTCTTCCTTGTATTTTAAATTAGATTAAAACAATAACTTTAATTAAAAAATTTTAATATGTAAATAATATTTATTGTTTTTATACAAAAAAATCAAAAATTAACTTATATTTAAGCAATTATTTAGAATTTATTTTATATATAAAATCAAGAAAAAACACTAATGATAAAACATCAGCACTTCCACCAAAACTTAAATTATTTTTAACATAAATATAATTAAGTTTTTTGATTAAGTTTATATAATTTTTACTTTTTTTTGTGCTTAATTTTTTGCAAGTATTTTTAACTCTTTTATATTTTTCTAAATCATATTCACATCTTTTAAGCAAACTTGTATCATCAATGATTGAACTAATATAAAAAAGAGTTCTAAGCTCTTTAAAATCACTTTGTTTATTAAAAAATTCATAAGCTTTAAATGTATTTAAAAAGCCTTGTTCAACCTCATCTCTAATACCTTTTATCCCATAAAGATGAAAACATTTTCCACCTATGCTATTTAGGTTTTTATTTAGCTCGTTTTTGCATAAATTTTCGCATATTTGCTTAGTAGTTTTAGAAATATTTATAGGATTTAAATCATTTTCATTTTTTGCACATACATAAATCATAATCGCAAATAAAAACAAAGCACCTTTATGAGTATTTACATTATTAGTGGCTTTAAACATTGCATTTTCTGCAAGTTGCCCTAATCTTTTTAACCTTTTAAACTCATTTCTTTTAGATAGCATTGCAAGTGTATAAAAAGAATCAAAATACCACTTAAGCTCACTAGCACTATCAATAAAGCTTAAAAAGTTCATATCGCTGTGAGAATTTGAATTCGGAATTTCAACAAGTCCTAGCTTAGGAGCAAGACTTACTTCATAGAGCAATGCTCTTAATGCTTTGCTTGAAAATTCATTCTTGCAAGGATAATTTAATGCTTTATAAACATAAAAATCATCAAACAAATCATCAATTTTTTGATAAATTTCATCTTTTGTATGAGTATTATTTCTTTGACAAACTATAGCTAATTCATCACACAAAAAGCACTTTCTACCACTTGCTCTAGCCTTAATAACTTCATTTTTAAAATATACATCAAAATCAAATAATCTTGAAAAACTATGCTTATTTTCAAGCTTAATACAATGCTCTTTTAATATATAAGCATCATCGCTAATTGCAAACAAACAAAATAAATCATCTAAATAAACTTTATAATTAATAGGGTTTAAATTCTTAATTAATTCGTTAATGCCATATAAAAATAAAGCCTTAACTTCATCAATATTTTTTACTTTATATAAATAAGGAATGTTTAAACTAAAGCATATAACAGGGCTTTTAAATTCATTTTCGTAAGCTAATCTTTCTTTATATCTTTTTTCTTTTTGCTCTAAAACTAAATTAAATAAATCCAAATTAAATCCTTTTTTATATACTTTATCAAAAATCTTATTTAGGATTATAGATGAAACTATTTACAAAAATTACTTTAACATTTTTTTTAATTTCTTTTATAGTTTTAAGCATTACTTCTACATTTTTATTTTTTCAAAGCAAAAAATTAATTGAAAATGAAATAAGTCATAAAATAGAAGCTATTTCTAAAACCTTAGCAAATAATATAGATTTAAACGATGCTAATCTAAACGAAAATATAAATAAACTAAGCAAAGACTTAAACCTAGATTTTATAGTAATCATTAATAGCTCTTATAAAAGATTAACTCATCCTAATAAAAATCTTTTAGGAACTTTAGTTGAAGGTGGAGATGCTAATAGAGCAATTAGTAAAGCAGAAAGCTATATATCAATAGCAAAAGGCTCATTAAAGCGTTCAATTAGAAGCTTTAGCCCTATAATAAAAGATGAAAAAGTTGTAGGTGCTGTAATCGTTGGTGTTTTTGTTGATTATCTAAATCAAATTATCTTTGAAGAAAATAAATATAATATCGCCTTAGTAATTGCACTAATAATTATAATTTTATTCTCAGCAAAATTATTAAATAAAAATATCAAAAATGTTTTATTTGGTTTAGAGCCAAAGCAAATCGCAAATCTTTTAGCAAGACAAAACGCAATTTTAAAAACCTTAAACGATGGCATAATAGCCGTTGATGACAAAAACACAATAACTCTAATAAACGATAAAGCAAAAGAGATTTTTAAACTAGCCTTAGTAGATGATGATTTAATAGGTAAAAACGCTAATATAATTCCGCATTCAAACATGAATGAAGTCTTAAGTACTAAAAAAGCTGAAATCAATCAAGAGCAAAAACTAAATGATATAACTATTCTAACGACTAGAATTCCATTCTTTATAGACAACAACTTTGCAGGTGTAGTTGCGTCTTTTAAAGATTTAAGAGAGGTTAAAAAATTAGCTAGTGAATTATTAGATACTAAAAAATATGTAGATGCACTAAGAGCAAATCATCATGAGTTTTCAAACAAATTACATATAATAAACGCTTTAATAGAAAATAATAAATTTAATGAAGCAAAGAATTTTTGCGATGAGCTAATAAACAAAAATCAAGATAATTTAAATAGACTTACATACAACATAAAAGATAAAGTAATATTAGCCTTTTTTGAAAGTAAATTTGCATTCTTGCAAGAGCTTAAAATAAATGTAATTCTTAATAAAAAATCATCACTTAGTAATCTTGATGATATAAATATGCAAAACGATATTATAAGCATACTTTCAAATCTAATAAATAATTCAATAGATGCTTTAAATAATGAATTAAATAAAAAGATAGAAATATTTATAAAAAACAATAAAAACTACCTTAAAATTCAATGCAAAGACAATGGCTGTGGTATAAAAGATAAAGCAAATTTATTTACCAAGGGCTATTCTACAAAAGGAGAATTAAGAGGATATGGGCTTTATTTATGTGCTAAAATTGCAGCTAATTATGACGGCTTAATAAGTGTTAGTAATTTAAAACAAGGTAGTTCATTTAGTGTAACTTTAAGGATTAATAATGATTAAGACAATAATAGTTGAAGATGATTTAATGGTTCAAGATATTAACAAAAACATACTTTTATCGGTTGAAGGTTTTTGTTTAAAGGCTAGTTTTTGTGAAGTAAGTAGTGCGATAAGCTATTTATTAAATAATGAAATTGATTTAATCTTGCTTGATTTAACTCTACCTAATACCGATGGTATTGAGCTAATTAGAAAAATAAAAAGTGAATTTAATAAGATTGATATTATTGTTATTTCTGCTAGAAACGATAGCTTAAGCTTACAAAAAAGCTTAAACTTAGGTGTAATTGATTATATTCTAAAACCTTTTAAGCAAAATAGACTTGAAAGCTCTCTAAATCAATATAAATTAAGAAAAGAATTATTATTAAGTGAAATAAATCAAGAAAATATTGACAAAGCTCTTTATAAACAAATTGATGACTTACCAAAAGGAATTGATAAAAACTCACTAGCTTTAATAAAAGAAAATATAAAAAATTTTAGCACTTGGTTTAATGTAAATGAGCTAGAAAACTTAGTAGGAATTTCTAAAATATCTCTTAGAAAATATTTAAATTATTTAGAACAAACAAATTACCTAAGCTCAAAATTAGAATATAAAGCCAAAGGAAGACCTCAGATTTATTATAAAATCAATTAATACTTATTTTAATTATTTAAATACTTATTAAAATTACTTAAATTTACAAAATAAAAATTGTTCTTAAAATGAAATTACAAATCATTTTAAGGAGATTTTTATGAAAGAAAAACAAATCGGCGGTGTAAATTTATACGCATTTTGTGTATTTGCACTTATTGTATTTTTAACTTGCTATTTTGGCAAACTTCCTAAGGATATGGTAGGCGGACTTGCTATTACTATGATTTTAGGAATATTACTTGGCGAAATAGGTATGAAAGTTCCTGTTTTAAAAGATATCGGCGGACCTGCGATATTAAGTATTTTCGTTCCATCTTGCATGGTTTATTATGGCTTACTAAATCAAAACTCAATAGATGCTATAACATTTTTTATTAAGCAATCTAACTTCTTATATCTTTATATAAGTGTTTTAGTAGTTGGAAGTATTCTTAGTATGAAAAGAGCAATTTTAATTGCAGGATTTTTAAAAATGTTTATTCCTTTATTTATAGGAACATTTTTAGCTATTGTGGTTGCTTATTTAATAGGCTCAGTTACTAGCATTGGCGGAGCTCATGCAGTATTTTATATAGCAATTCCTATCTTAAGCGGTGGTGTTGGTGAAGGAATTATTCCACTAAGTGCTGCTTATTCAGAGATTTTAGGAAATGCTGATTCAACTAATATAATAGCACTTCTTGCACCTGCTGCAATGCTAGGAAACTTATTTGCAATCGCTTATGCAGGATGGCTAAAAAATCTAGCTTTAAAAAAGCCACATTTAAGTGGAAACGGACTTTTAGTAAAAACTAAAGAAGAAAATATCAATTCATTAAATGATGATACCTTGCCTTTTGATATTAAATTAATGGGCGCTGGTTTGCTTGTTGCAGTATGCTATTTCTTAATAGGAAAATTATTAAATATGATAATTCCAATTCCAGCTCCAATCATTATGATTATTATGGCTGCTATTACAAAAGTTTTAAACATAATGCCAAAAAGCTTAGAGTATGGTGCAAATTTTATCTATCAATTTGTAAGCAAAAACCTAACTTGGGCTCTTTTAGTAGGTGTTGGAGTTATTTGGACACCTTGGAAAGATGTAATCGCTGCAATTAATATTGCTTTTATTGTAATTTGCTTTAGCGTTGTTACTACAATGGCTCTTACAGGATATTTATGTGCAAGATTTTTAAATATGTTTGAGATTGAATGCTCTTGCGTTATGGTTTGCCACTCAGGGCTTGGTGGCACAGGAGATGTTGCAATTCTAGGCTCATGCAATAGAATGGAACTTATGCCATTTGCACAGATTTCAACTAGAATTGGTGGAGCTTGCACGGTTATAGCTGCTACATTTTTATTTGCACAATTTGGAGTTTAAGATGATTAGCGTTGGAACTATTGAATCAAATGATTGCCTAATAAGTATAAAAAAGCATAATAAATTTGAACTCATTTTTATAAATGAAGAAGAAAATCCTTATGCAAATCATATTAAAAACCTAATTAAAAATTATTGCAAAGAGCATTCTATTTCAAAGGTTTTTATTGAGATTAATGATAAAGGTGCTTTAGATTTTTGTATCTTAGCAAGGCTAAAAACTGCAATAGAAAGGCTAGGAAAATGAGAAGAACATTATTATTTATTCCAGGAAATAATGCAGGTAATATTCAAAATGCAGGATTATTTGGAGCTGACGCTATTATATTTGACTTAGAAGACGCAGTAAGTCCTATGCAAAAAGATAGTGCTTTAAATCTAGTTTGCAATGCTTTAAATATGCTAAATTATGAATGCGAAAAAATCGTTAGAATTAATTTAGAGAATGCAAAAAATGATATTTTAGCACTATCAAAAACTAAAATTAATAGCATTTTAATTCCAAAAGCAGAAAATGTAAAAGAGATTAAAGAACTTATAAAATACACAAGGAATTTAAATTCGGAAATTGAAATTTTACTTTTAATAGAAACCCCGCTTGGTTTATTAAATGCTAAAGAATTAGCGTTTTTAGATGGAGTTAGTGCGCTTTGCTTTGGAGCAGAAGATTATACAAGCGAAATTGGTGCAAGAAGAAGCGAGAGCGGAGTTGAGATTGATTATGCTAGAAATTACTTATTAAATGTATGTAAGGCTGCAAAAATTGATGCAATAGATACGCCTTACACTGATACAAATAATGAAGCTGGATTAATAGCTGATACAACTTATATTAAAAATCTAGGCTTTGATGGTAAATTAGTAATTAGCCCAAGGCATATTGATATTATTCATAATTGTTTTAAGCCTAGCCAAAAAGAAATAATTTGGGCTAATCAAGT
Organism: Campylobacter sp. Cr9; assembly: GCF_020138295.1. Classification (NCBI taxonomy): domain Bacteria; kingdom Pseudomonadati; phylum Campylobacterota; class Epsilonproteobacteria; order Campylobacterales; family Campylobacteraceae; genus Campylobacter; species Campylobacter sp. Cr9. The sequence continues at coordinate 15,585 of NZ_JACGBH010000014.1, forward strand.
ATTAGATGCTATTAAAGAAGCTGAAAGTAAAAAAAGTGGAGTTATTTCGCTAAATGGCAAAATGATCGATGCACCTATTGTAAATCGTGCTAAAAAGATATTAAAGGAGATTTTATGAATATTGATTACATAAAAGATTATGGAGAAGTTATTCCTTTTAGCGGAGCATTTAATTTAAAGCCTAAAGAAAGATTAGTAAAAAAGCAAATAAAATTATCAACTCCAAATGATAATAAAGTCTATACAAATGTAAAAGAATTAATCAAAAAAACAGGCTTAAAAAGTGGAGATACAATATCATTTCATCATCATCTAAGAAATGGAGATAAGGTTGTAGGAATTATTCTAAAAGCTTGCGAAGAATTAGGTATAAAAGACTTAAAATTAGCAATTAGTGCTATATTTCCAACTCATGATTTTATAGTGGAATATGCAAAAAAAGGAATAATTACTCAAATAGATACAAACTATTGCACAGGAAAAGTTGCAAATGCAATTTCTAATGGCTTGTTTAAAAAAGTTGCTATTTTTAGAACCCATGGTGGTCGTGCTAGAGCAATTTATGCAGGAGATTTAGAAATTGATGTAGCATTCATTGCGGCAAGTGCAACCGATAACGCAGGAAATATAAATGGAACAATGGGTAAAAATGCCTTTGGCTCAATCGGTTATGCTATGCCTGATGCTGATTGCGCTAAGGTTAGCGTTGCAGTAAGTGATACAATTTATCCTTATCCGCTAAGTAATCCTAGCATTACTCAAGATAAAATTGATTATGTTTTAATGGTTGATGAAATAGGCGATCCAAATGGTATTAAATCAGGCACAACAGATATTACAAAAGATCCAATTCAACTAAAAATTGCTAAAACAACAGCTAATTTAATAGATGAAAGCGGACTTTTAAAAGATGGCTTTTCGTTTCAAACAGGAGCTGGTGGAATAAGCCTTGCAAGCGCTCATTTTGTAAAAGAAATTATGAAAGAAAAGAATATTAAAGGCTCATTTATTATGGGTGGAATAACTGCTTATTTAGTTAATTTATATAATGAAGGTTATTTTAGTAATATTTTTGATGTTCAAGGATTTGATTTAGAAGCTTTAAAATCATTACAAACTAATCCTAATCATTACGAAGTTAGCTCAAGTTTATATGCAAATATTCACACAAGTTCTCCTATCGTAAATAGACTTGATTGCGTTGTTTTAGGAGCTACTGAAGTTGATACTAGATTTAATACTAATGTAATGACAAGCTCAAACGGGATGATTATGGGTGGAAGTGGTGGCCATAGCGACGCTGCTGCAGGTGCAAAACTAGCAATAATTACTACTAATTTAATTAGAACTAGAAAAGCTATCGTAAAAGAAAAAATAAACTCAATTACAACTCCAGGCGAAAGCATTAACGCACTTGTTTGTGAATACGGAATCGCACTAAATGACAAAACTTTAGCAAAAACTCTAAAGAACTCAAGGTTAAAAATCCTTGATATAAAAGACTTAGCTAGTATTGCAAATGATATTTGCGGAGTTTGCGAGTATGAAAAATCAAATAAAAGAATAGTAGCTGTTGTTGAATATCGCGATGGCAGTGTAATTGATGTAATAAGACAAATCTAAAAAAATAAAAGAATTTGAAATAGGAATTTCAAATCAACTAAACTAGGAATTAAATCATAATTCCTAGTTCAAATTCTAAATTAGCTTAATAGTTTTTCGTGTTGGGTTTTTATTATATTTATAACTGAACGAATATTATCAATAGTATATGGTAAAGGTAGGAAATCTACTTCTTGAATAATCTTTTCAATAGTTGGAGTGATTTTGTGATTATTTAGAATAATTACTAATCTAAAACAATATTCTTCTTGAGCTTTTACTAATCTATGTAAATCATAGTCATTAAATTGATTAATTAAATTTGCATCAATAAATACAGCTCTAAAAGTGCAATTTACTCCATCTTCAATTTTTTCTAAAAGTCCATTACTTGTTTGATTTTGAATACAATTAATCTCAAAACTTTCTAAATTAGCTGTAAGAGTTCTTGAAATATCAGTATTTGGATGAATTATTAATACATTTAATTTATCTTTTGGAGTAACATCAGCTAAACTACCCAAGCCATCATTTACTACAACAGGAATGCTAAGGCAAATTGCATAATTAATTCTTTCGCTAGTATCTTTAAAAGCATAGTTTGAGCCATCAATCTTTCTCATATAAGCATTTAGCTTGTGTAATTGCTCTACAATTGAAAGCTTTTTAGGATTTGTAAAGCTTTTGAATAATTCAGCTTTTTTATCATCTACTATTCCACAAACGCCTATATCTACTGATAAAAATGTCCTATTAGTAATATTATTATTAACGCTAATATTTATAAAAATCGTTTCGTTTTCTACATTTTGATTAATCAAATCAGCAGCAGCCCAAACAGCATTTATAATATTTGTATAATCTCCATAAAAATATCTATTTGGCGGAACTTTTTCATTATGTTCGTTTATATAAAACATATCTTGTTGAACTAAAAATATATTATTTCTAACACTTGCTTCATAGTTTAAGGTTTTGAAAAAATACAAAAACACTTCTTGTAAATCAAAATATAAAGAAGATTTTTCAAAGCTTTCACTTTCTAAGTCTAAATCATCTTTTACATCAAACATTTTGATTTTGTGAATTCTTAATTTCATTTTTAACTTATAAATATATACGAGTAATAAAACGATTAAACCACCTAAAACTACGAATAATAAAATCGTATCTCTATCAGAAAAATCTATCGAATCTGCAAAAAGAGAACTTGCAAATAAACTTAATAATAATTTCTTCATTATTTTTCCTTAAATAATCAGCATTGCATCGCCGTATGAATAAAATTTATAATTGTTTTTAATAGCTTCATCATAAAGCTTTAAAGTGTTTTGCCTACCTATAAAGCTTGCTACAAGCATAATTAAAGTTGATTTTGGTAAGTGAAAATTAGTAAGCAAATAATTTTGTCTAATAGGTTTATTAAATGGATTTAAAAACAAATCACATTCTCCACTCTTAAGCTTTGTTCTTGCATAATATTCTATAGTTCTAGTAGCAGTAGTGCCAACTCCTAAAATAGGTATTTTGCTATCAATTAAGCTTATAGCTTCATCACTTAATGAAAAATACTCGCTATGCATTTTATGCTCATTTATATTTTCACTCTCAACACTAGCAAATGTTCCTGCACCAACATGCAAAGTAATATAAGCACTTTTTTTGTCTTTTAAACTCTCAATAACTCTTGGAGTAAAATGCAAAGAAGCCGTTGGGGCTGCAACTGCACCTATATTTTTTGCAAATAGGCTTTGATAAGTTATCTCATCTTCACTATTATCCATTCTTTTAAGATATGGTGGAAGTGGGATATGCCCTATTTTTTCGCTTATTGTTAAGACTTCTTGAGTGCTTAATTCTTCATTGTTTTTATAAAACTTAACAATTCTTGTGCCATCTTCATTTAGACTTAAAACCTTAGCCATTAAATCATCTTCAAAAATTAAAAAATCATTTTCTTTAACTCTTGCTCTAATTTGAACTAAAAACTCATTATTAGCCAAGATTTTATTTATAAATAATTCGCATTTTGCTCCACTTAGTTTATTGCCATAAAATCTAGCCTTAAAAACCTTAGTATCGTTAAAAATCAAAGCACATTCAGGCAAAAATTTCGCTAAATCATAAAACACACTATGAGTTATTTTGCCACTTGATCTCTCATATACCAATAATCTTGCACTATCAGCTGGATTTGCCGGATATTTAGCGATTAATTCGCTAGGCAAATCATAATCATAAGAACTTAGTAAATTATCAAGCATTTTTATCTTCTAATAACTCAAGTTCATCTTCATCATCGCCATCTATATCAGGATCAGCAGGATTTACAACTTTAGCAATATAAATAGAAATCGCATAAAGTCCAATAAGCGGTATAGCCATTAAAAATTGAGAAAATACATCAGGCGGAGTCATTATCGCTGCAAAAATAAAGATAATTAAAATCGCAACTCTAAAATTTCTTATCAAAGTTTTATCAGTTACAAGACCTATTTTTGCTAAGAAAAATATAGCAACAGGTAGCTCATAACCTAAACCAAAAGCAATTACAAGCTTTGTAAAAATACTTACATATTCGGCAACCGAAGGCATAGCTTTATACTCTCCGCCACCAAAATTAATCAAAAAATCAAATGCAATAGGAACAACCAAATAATAACAAAAAGCTGCACCTATTAAAAACATTATTGTTGCACTTAATACAAAAGGCACTACAAATCTTTTTTCATTCTCATAAAGCCCAGGCTCTACAAATCTCCACGCTTGCCATAAAATAACAGGTAAAGATGCCAAAAGCGCTGCAAATAACGAAACTTGCATTGCTGTGAAGAAATTTTCTTGAGGTTTATAAAAAATAATTTCAGAGCCTTTAGGCAATACATTCATAAGTGGAACGCAAATAAAATGAAGTATAGGTTTCCAAAACGCAAAACACACAAAAAATGCTAAAATTAAAGCAACAACACTTATAAATAATCTTTTTCTAAGTTCTACTAAATGTGGTTTTAATTCTTCAAACATTTTCACTCTTTTCTTTTAAAAATTGTTCTCTTTTGCTGAGTTTTTCTTCTTTTTCATCGCTAGAATTTGAATTAGGAATTTCATTTACAGCATTTACGCTATCAATTGTGCTATTTACAGCCTTTTGTGCGTCTTTTTCAAAATCGCTTAAAGTGTTTTTAATCTCATCAAATTCTTCAAAACTAAGCTTTTTTCTAATGCTATCATTTGCTTTTGTGATTTCTTCTTTGTATTTTCTAGCTTCATCTTTAAGCTCACTTATATTGATTTCATTTTCTATACTAGATTTTGCTTCATTGATTTGTTTTTTAACTGCTTTTAAAATCTTTGCGATTTCTACGATAGTTCCTGGTAATTTTTCAGGTCCTAAAACTAAAACTGCAACTATTAAAATAATTACTATTTCCATCAAACTCATATCAAAACTCTTTTTAAATTTTTTGCTTTAATTTAGCTAATTTTTTTAAATCATCATTAAAATTAAAGCTTATTCTAATTCAAGCTGTTCTAAAAGCAGCTCTTCACCACTAATTACTTTTACATTTTTACTATTGCAATAAATACAAGAAAACTCGTTTTTATCTTGAATAAATTGCTTATTGCAATCATTACATAAAAGCTCTAATTCTTTTAAAACTACTTCTAATTTAGCATTAAAATAGCTTGAATCTTCATCACTAGTAAATGCTTTAAAAGCTTCTTTAAAATAATGCTCTTCAACACCACTAAGCCTACCTAAACTAACCTTTACTCTAGTAATTTTTCTAGCGTTATTTGCTACTTTGATTCTTTCACACTCATCTAAGAGATTATTTACAATAGCCATTTCATGCATTAGCAAATCCTTGGCAATAATTCGCCTTTTGGCATTTGTAAAAGTCTGCTACCACCATAATTTGTATTTAAAATCACACTTGGATTGCTTGATTTTTTTGTATAGCCTATAATATTTGCGAATTCATTGTATTTTCTTAATTCTTTTAAGACTTCATTAGCGTCTTTTTTATCGCAAATACAAACAAAAGTTCCCTCATTAGCAAGCTCTAAAGCTTCAAAGCCTAGCAATTCGCAAAGCCCTAAAACTCCATCGCTTATTTTAATATCACTTTCATTTATAATAAAATCTAGTTTAGAAGCTCTTGATAATTCATTTAACACACTTGCAAGACCACCACGAGTTGCATCTCTTAAGCATTTTATATCGTATTTTAAAATGTCTTTTACTTCATTATATAAACACTTTGCATCACTGCTTATATCATAAGAAAACCCTTCTCTTTCAGCCATTACGCAAGCTCCGTGCCTACCTACATCAGCACTTATAATTATTACATCATCTTCTTTTATGCTTTTTGTTCCTATGTTATTATTTTTAGTAAAGCCTAAAGCATCGCCTATGCAAGTTGTATTTATATAAATTTTATCGGCTTTTCCTTTAGGAACTACCTTTAAATCCCCACACTTAATTCCTATTTCAAATTCTTTTGCAGTTTTTGATAAATCATTTAAGATTATTTTTAATTCATCTAAATTAAAGCCTTCTTCTAAAATAAGACCTAAAGTAAGATATTTTGGCTTAGCTCCCATCATTAAAACATCATTAATAGAGCCACAAGCTGCAATTTTACCTATATTTGCACCTTTTATAAATAAAGGATCAAGCACAAATGAATCAGTAGAAAATGCTATTTTGCTAAAACCATCACAAACAGCTGCATCTTCGCTAAGTCCTTGAGAATTATCCGAATTAATATTTTTTAAAATGAAATCATTTAAAAAATCATTCATTTCAATTCCGCCACCGCCATAACTTAATAATACTTGCTTATTCATCTTTTTTACCTACATATTTATTTACAACCATAGTTGCACTAACATCGCTTGCAGCATTTAGCAAGGTTGCAGGTGCGTCAGCTATCGTTCCTATTAAAATAACAATAGGAAGAGCTTCAATAGGAAGATTAAAAGCACCAACCACAAGCATTTCGCTAATATAGCCACCAGTTGGAATTGGCCCAACAACTGAGCCTATTAAAATAGCAACAATTATTGCTTTAATCATATTAGAAGCCGTAAATAAATCTATATTAAAAATAGCACAAACAACAGCCATTTTTAAAATCGCTAAAACAACTGAGCCAGGTTTGTGAAGTGACGCCGCTAAAGAAGTTACAAGAGTATTTACATTAGGATTTACACCTATATTTGAAGCTGCTTTTATATTGCTAGGAATTACTGCAACGCTTGAGCATGTGCCTAAAGCTACAATAACGCTTGTTAAAATATTTTTAAAAAACAACTTAACCCCATTAATACCATCTGCAAAATATGCAAAAATCGCATTATGAATTATAAAATAAACAGGAGTTATTAAGAAAAATGCAATTATAGCTTTAGCTAAATCATCTGTGATTTGCTTTCCTGTTGTGCCAAATAAAACAGCAAAAAAACAAGCCAAACCAATAGGAGCAAACATCATTATAAAATTAACCATTTTATTAACAACTATATTTAACTCGCTAAAAAAATTAATCACATTTTTGCATTCTTCTTTGCATTTTAATAGTGCAACACCAAAAAATAAAGCAAATACGATTAAAGGAATTAGATTTTTTCTAGTAAATAACTCATAAAAATTACCTACGCTAAACATAGATAAAACATCAGCACTTGTTTTAACATCATCAATTCTAGATAAAGCCACATTAGTTTTAAAATCAAATAATGAAAAGAATGCTAAACCAAAAATACCTGAAATAATCCCACTTACTAAAAATACTAAAATCATCACTAAAATAGTCTTACCAAATACCGAACTACTTTTAGCATTTGCAATAGAGCTTACTAAAGATACGAAGATTAAAGGCACAACTATACAAAATAATAAATTTAAAAACAAATTAGCAAGGCTTTCAAACATTAAAGCCTTTTCTTGCATAAAATACCCTACAACCGAACCAATAAAAATTGCTAAAATCAAGAACAAAGATTGTCTATAACTTTTAAAAACGCTCATCTATAATCCTTGATTTTTAATTGATTTTTAACTCTTTTTACAAATTCTTCTATGTGAATAGGAGCTGTTGCTAGATTTACTCTCATAAAACCTTTATAGTCTTTACCAAACCAATCGCCATAATCAATCGCTATCATGCAATCATCTTGAATAAATTCTTTCATTCTATTTTCATTTATAACTTTACTAAAATTTAAAAATAGCAAATACGTGCCTTCAAATGGGCTTATAATGATATTTTTTGTTATTTCATCTTTTGCGAACTCATCTTTTATATATAAATAATTTTTATAAATAATTTCTTTTACATTTTCAAGCCAATATCTTGCTTTTTTGTAAGCAATTTCGGTTGCTAATTGACCTATTATATTTGTTTCAATTTGATTAAATCTCTTAGCAAATTCATCATAAACTGCTAATAATTTTTCATTAGGAATAATAATGTGAGAATTAAGCAAACAAGCAAGATTAAATGTCTTTGAAGCAGCATTTAAGATGATTAAATTATCAAAATATTCTTCGTAATTAAGTGCTGAAATAAAGCTTTTTTTATAAGTAAAGTCTTGATGAATTTCATCACTAATTATTAAAACATTATGTTTTTTGAAAATATCAAAGCATTTTTTAAGCTCATCTGCATTCCAAATCCTACTAATAGGATTGTGTGGAGAACAAAATATAACCATTTTTACATCATTTGTAATAATATCTTTTTCAAGCTTATCATAATCAATACAAAACTCGCCATTATCTTCATTATAAACTAGCTCATTTTCTACTAATTTTCTATGATTATCTTTAACAGCTCTTGCGAATGGATAATACACAGGAGATAGTATTAAAATACTATCGTTTTCTTTGCTAAAGCAATTTATTAAATGATATATACTATTTACAACGCCTAGATTAAATCTAATCCATTCTTTTTTAAGCTCTACATTATGATATTGTTTCATCCAAGAAATAAAGCTCTCATAATAGCTATTAGGAGTAAGAGAATAGCCGAATATTCCGTGATTTACTCTTTCATTAATTGCACTTAGTATTTCTTTAGCTGTCTTAAACTCCATATCAGCAACCCACATTGCAAGTAAGTCTCTATTATCATTAAATCTTACTGCTAGATTATCCCATTTAGATGAGTTTGTGTTTTTTCTGTTTATGAAATGTTCTTGTATAAAGTCTTGCATTTTTTAACCTTTTTTGTGTGGAATTTGAAATAGGAAATTAATTTCCTATTGTGTAATCTCTAACTAATTTAATCTTTGCTATTTTTGATAATTCTACCCCTGTTTCAACACTAATTCTTGCTAAAACAGTATTTTTATCAAATTTTAAAGTTTTACTTGGATCTACTTTAAAATATTCTATTGTAATTGTATATTTTCTATCAGTATCGCTAGGATAATAATAAGTTCTAGTTTCTTTATAGCTTGCATATATGCCATTATTCTTAGTAGGATCGCCTGCATTAAACCAATCAGCCAAAGCTCTAGCTCTAGCTCCGTCCATTAAAAACTCAACCTGCTCTTTTAAATAAGCTCTTGAGGCAAATGACAATGTGCTTTTTGAAGAAGTTAATGTCAAAACCCCAACAACGCTTACTAAAATAATAAAAATAATAGCAGTTATCAAACTAAAAGCAGGTTTTTTCATAATATAACTCCCGTTTTACATACTGAAATTGTTGTTTTTTTGTTAATAAAACTACCTGGTAAATCTTTTGCTTCTAAGCATAACCTAAGCGTTGTAACTCCGTTATTACTGCTTATAGAAAAATCGCTTACATGATTTACTAAAGTAACTTTAGATTTTGCATTTGTTGTAAAATTAGCAGTTTTATCCTTGTAATCATAACTATAATATTTAAGTTTGCTTTCTGTATTATCATAAATAATACCTTCAATCTTATCAACTAATACATAAACATTACTCATAGTGAAATTTTTCTCATCTAATCTTAATGCAATTCTAGTTGCTTTACTTGTAGTTCCAGCAGTAGAAGTTATAGTATATACTTCAAAATCATATAAATCTTTTTCCATAAATGAAGTTGAAGTTGCGATATTATCTCCTAAGAAATATATGCCAAGTATTGTTCCTTCACTATAATTATCTATTATTTTTTGATTTATTTTTTTTTGCGAAAAACATTGAAAATAGTTAGGATTTGCTAAATTATCGTAACAATCTGATTTATTATTTACAGCCTTTTCAATAACATATCTTGTCTCATTTAATCCATCCCACTTGCCTTGTTTTTTATCAGTTATTGCTATTCTAGCCCACTCAAAAATCTTAAAATCAGTATCTTTTAAAGAAGTTTTATTCATGTTAAATACAAATTTACAATCAGTAATAGAATTAGCACATTCTGAGCTCTCTTGTTTTTTTAATCTATAACTATTTTTAATGGCATTATTTAAATGTGTCGTTAAAAAGTCCATTGTAACTTGTGATTTTAATTCAAGCTCATTTAATATCCTTACTCTTTGTTCGTTGTCGTAAGAAAATTTAATAATCTCAATTCCAAGTCCTGCAACAATTCCTAATATAACAATTACTACTATTAATTCAATTATCGTAAAAGCTTTTTTCATAAATTTCCTTATAAACTAAGATAACTTTTTAATTTATCTTCATTTGTAATTTGCCATGCTAAATCTTTTGTCATCATAGAATACTGACTATAAATACTATCAAGTCTTCCAAAGGTATTATAAAATGTATCAAAAGATAAAAATATATTACCTGTATCATCATGTATTTGCAATTTATAAAGGAATGTCAATTCTATATCACAAGGAGCAACACTAGCATAAAAATCATTTCCACTTACTTTCCTATAATCAATACTAGTAGTATTTCCATTAGTGTTTAATGATTTAAATTTATAGGCACTATCAACCTTAGAGCCTTTTGTTGGATCAGCAAATACATATGAAAAGCTTTGGCCTAAAGCATTTTTAAAATTTGTATTGTTAAGACCCCTAGAGCCTGCACCAGCCCATAAAACTCCAGCTGCATAACTATTTTTTAGACTAGACGCTCTTCCATATCTTGGATTTATATTAATTAAGCTTAGTTCACTTACTTCATATTGTGGCTTAAAATTTGCTGCTTTGTCTCTGCAAGTTGCAACAAATTGAGATAATAAACTATTTTGCTTATAATCATCATAAGATACATTATTGCTATTAAAAGGCAAGTTTCTAATGAGCCCATAAAGTTCTTTTACTTCATAAAAATATTCTTGTTTATAACTAATCTCATCACTTTCTAAACTCGCATTTACTATTTTTGGAATTGCAGCAATGCAAATTCCAATAACAACCATAGCAAATATAAGTTCAATTAATGAAAAGCCTTTTTTCATCCACGAACCCTTTCGTATTCTTTCATATATTCGCCTAGAATTTTTACTTTTTCTAAACTAGCACTATTATAAATACTAGCTCTTAAACCGCCTAGTTTTTTATGCCCTTTTAAGCCTAGCATATTGTGTTCTTTAGCAGCTTTACTCCAAAATTCTAAGTCTAATTCATCATTTCCTGTTGTAAAGCAAACATTCATAATAGACCTATCTTCATTATTCACATAAGCTTTATAAAAACTACTATTATCAATAATATCATAAAGATATTTAGCTTTTATTTCGTTTTCTTTATTTATCACATCAAGGCCACCCTTTGCCTTAATCCATTTCATAATTTTTGCATATACATAAATAGCAAATGTAGGAGGAGTGTTAAATAATGAATTGTTATCAGCGTAAGTGTTGTAATTAAACATCTTAGGCATTGATTTGTTTTTGCTTCTTTCTAACAAATCTTTTCTAATAATCAAACAAGCAAATCCTGCTATACCAGCATTTTTTTGAACTCCACCATATAAAACGCCTATATTTGAAAAGTCTAATTTCCTTGAAAAAAAGTCCGAACTAGCATCAATAATCAAAGGAGAATTTGAAATAGGAAGTTGCTTGTATTGAGTTCCATGAACCGTGTTATTTGAGCATATATAAGTGTAAGAACTATCGCTATTTAAACTAACTTTTGGAATATAATTATATTTACTATCTTTTGAGCTTGCTACAATTTTTGCATTTACTCCTGCTAAGATAGCTTCTTCACAAGCTTTTTGCGTCCAAACATCAGTATCAATGTATTCACATGGCTTATTATCAAGGCTAAAATTCATAGCTAATAAGCTAAATTGCATAGTAGCTCCGCCTTGAACGAAAATTACTTCATAATCATCATTTATTCCATAAAGCTCTTTTGCATCTTTTATAGCGTCATTGTGCATTTGCTCATAATAGCTTGAGCGATGGCTTATTTCCATGATTGAAAAGCCGTTGTTTTTATAGCTTAATAATTCTTCTTGAATTTCTTTTAATACTTCTAATGGCAATTCTGATGGACCTGCACTAAAATTATATTGTCTCATTTTTTTTACTCCTTTATAATCTTTGCTAATTTTTCACTATCAAATGATTTTAAAACTATTTCATCGCCTACTTTTAAAGATTTTAAACTAACTGCTTTATTATTTTTCATAATTCTTGCATATTCTTTAATGCTCTCTAAAAACGCTTGATGAGTGCTTAAAATCTGATGATAATTGTTTATTTTTACATATTTTTCTTTAAATTTAGGTTTAAAGCTATTATTTAATAAAGTTTTTTTATTTAAAATATTTTCACTTGCTATTTTTAGCTTAAAATTAATTTTGTTTTTTATATTAGAAAATTCTTGTAATTTAGCATTTTTTAGCGTTAAATTCTTGCTAAAATCTGCTTTTATTGCTTTGTCATAATTGCTTAATTTAAACTGCATATTAGCAATATCGCTTTTAATTTTTCCTATGTTTATTTTATTTTTATAATCTTCGCATATTTTTTGCCTTTTTTCTAAAGATTTGTTTAGATTATTTTTTAGATTATTTTCATAGTTTTTTATGCTATTTTCATTGTTTTTTAAAATATTTTTTATATTTTTTTCTAGTAAAATCTTTTTATTTAATAAGTTGTTTTTGTATGAATTAAACTTAAAGCTAACTTCTTTTTTTGAAAATTTACTTGAAAGATATAAATAATCTTGCTGTTTTTTATTCATTTGTCTTTTTACTTGTAAAGTAAAATGATTTTGCAAATTATCAAAGTCAAGCAATCTATCAAATTTATTATAAACTAGGCTTTGCATTGCAGCAGTTGGGGTTGCATAGTATTTACTAGCTGCTAAATCGCTTAAGTGGGTGTCAATTTCGTGTCCTAAGCCTGTAATGATAGGTATATTTGATTTTACAATTTCTCTTACTAAAGCTTCATCATTAAAACAAAATAAATCTTCTTTACTACCACCACCACGAGCGATTAAAATTACATCGTGATTGTTTAAATTAGCTTTTTTTATACATTCAATTATTTTTTTACTAGCATTTTCGCCTTGCATTAAGCTATCATAAAAAACTAATTTTGTTAAATAGCTTTGATTATTTTCATATACTCTTAAAATATCTTTAGCTGCTGCTGAATTAATAGCTGTAATTATTGCAATATTGTTTATATGTTTTGGGATTTGTTTTTTATAAATGCTTGAAAACAAGCCTTCTTTTTCAAGCTTTTTATAAAGCTCATTAAATGCTGCTTGTAATTTACCTAAACCATCGGCTAATTCATAATCCGTGCAATTTAATTGATATTTGCCATTAGTTGGATATATGCTTAATTTTCCTATGGCAATAATTTTATTTCCTACTAATAAATTTGCCTTGCCTTTATTGTAGTTTGCAAACATCGTGCAATCAAGGCTTGATAATTCATCTTTAATAGTAAAATACCAATGCCCTGAAGTATGGTTTGTAATCTTGCTTACTTCTCCTTGTATTGCTACATTAAAAAAAGTATTTTCTAAGCTATTTTTCGCAAGATTATTGATTTCGCTTACAGAAAAATAAGTTTTTTCTACCTTATTTGCTAGCATCTTTACTCACAATAAACAATGAGCTAACGCCAAAACTATAAGTTTTAAATAGTTTTAAAGAAAATTTATGTTCTTTTAACTTTTCTTTGAATTCATCATTTGAATAAAAATCATCAATAGAATTTGGCAAATATTCATAAGCTGCTTTGTTTTTACTAAGCATTCCACCTATTATAGGTAGGATTTTCTTAAGATAAAAATCACGGAAAAAGCCTATAATGCCACCTTTTTCTCTTTTGAAAAATTCTAAAACTAAAAGAACTCCATTAGGTTTTAAAACTCTTCTAAATTCTTCTAATGCTTCATCTTTTTCTACAACATTTCTAAAGCCATAACTAATAGTAATTAAATCAACGCTCTCATCAGCCAAAGGCAGCTTGTTTGCATATCCTAATTCAAATTCCACATCTAAAAAACGCTTTTTAGCAACTTCTAGCATACCTTTACTTGGGTCTATTCCTATTACTTTTGAGTTTGGAATTTGCTTTAATAAAGCACACATATCGCCTGTTCCACAAGCAATATCGGCTATATTTAGATTTGAGTTTAAATTAATATGTTCTTTTACTTTAGAAATTGCATCAAATCTCCATTTAGCATCAATTCCAAAACTTAAAACCTTATTAGCTTTATCATAGCTTGGAGCTATTTCATTAAACATTTCTACAATTTTTTCTTGTTTTTGCATAATTATCCTAAATAATAAGTTCTAGCTATTTTACTAATTTTTCTAGCTGTTTTTTTAACGGCTTTGTTTTTTAATAATTTTTCAGATAAATCTAGCTTTTTATGACTTTTAAAAAAGCTTAAAAAATCAAGTAATAAAATTAATTTATCGGTGTTTTCTTCGTATCTTAATACTTTAATCGCTTCTTTTCTTAAAACCTTAGAAAATATCTTAGTAAAATTAACTTTCGCACATTCATTTGTGTAAAAATTAGCATCATCTAAGATAACGCAAGATAAATTATCATAAAATTCATTAGCGTTTTTAATGGTATCTACTATATTTTCTTGATAAATAAAGCTAAATAAATCTAATAATTTTTTTATTTCATCGCTTTTTGAGTTTATGCTTAAATAAAACATATATATTCTTAAAGCAAGACCTATGCTAATGCTTAAATCCTTTGCTTTTAGTCCGTAGGTTAAAAATATTTTTAATCTTTCATATTCGCTAAATTTAAGCCCATCTTGACTACTTTCATCAAGCATAGTGCAAACATAAAAATTATTAAAACTCTCAATTAGCTTTGAAGATGCTACTACTCTTTTATATTTTAAGCTTTTGCTTTTTACATCATCTAATTTTAACGAGCTAGTTTGATATTCTATATCTAATCTTCCCAAACTAGCTTTTAAAAAATATAATTCATTATCAATAATATCAAGCTTATATAAGCTATCATCATATAAGCAAAAACTATCTTTAAGCTTTTTGAACTCTAAATTACCTTCTAGTGTAAAAAAGAGAAAGTGTTTTAAAATGCTCACCTAAACTCCTTTTTTCACTAATTTTAACTTATATTATTTGCAATTTGAACAAGTGCTTAAAAATGCAGTAATTTTTATATTATCAATACTATGCTCTAACTTTTCTTGTAAGCTTTCTTGATACTTATCAAGCCCAGCTTTAACCTTATCTAAATCAAATACGCTTTTGCAGTTATTGCAAACTAAATGAATATGTTCGTATTCATAAATGTCGTATTTTGATTTATCATTAGGGATTGCTATTTCAACAACCAAACCTTCATCGATCATTGTGCTTAAATTTTTATACACAGTAGCTAGTGAAATCGCTGGATATTCTAGCTTTATTTGTTCATATAATTCATCTATGCTAGGATGTTCGTGTTTTGACAACACTCTTAATATACTTATTCTTTGTGGTGTTGCTTTTAATTTTCTTTCTTTTAAAATTTCTAAAAACTTCATATTTACCTTTACTAAATAACATTTTTTATTAATTAGTAAAGAATACAATAAATAATTTAATATTTATGATTATTAATTAATTTATTTTAAATTTGTAATAATTATGTAAGGAGAGAAAATGAAAGCGAAAATCATTTATTGCAACGCTTGAAAATACGAACCACAAGCTGCAAGGATTGCAGATGAACTAATAGGCGGGTTTAAAGGTATTGAAGTGGAATTTGAAATAGGAAGTAAAGGCGATTTTATAGTAATTATAAATGATGAAAAAATATATTCAAAAAATGAATTAATAGGATGTGATAACAAAAGATTTCCACATGCAAATGAAATAAGCTCTTTAATTAAGGCGTATAATTTAGCTTAAAGGATTTAAATGAGACATTATGAACTTTATAAATGCAGATTTATAGTGCTTTTTATAATTTTTGTTTTGTCATTTAGTAGTATTAATTTATTTTATTTTTTTACTATGAGAACTTTGGTATATGGATTTTGTTTGGTTTGCTCTTTTGCCTATATGATAAATACTATACTACTTTTTAAAGCAAATGATAAGCTAAAGAACGATTTTTATAAACTTTGCTTTTATTTATTATCAGGTGCTAGTGCTTTTTGTTTGTTTAATATAATCAAAATTACTGCTAATTTTTTATTTAATATTGACATGCAAATATTTATAATATTTGCAAAAGAGCTTGTATTTTTAGCATTTTTGATATATTTTGCAATTTATTCTTATAAGAAAATTATATGAAACTTTATCTTATTAAATGTGGCTATGTTTTAAGTGGAGTTTTGATATTTTTATGCATTAGCAATGTTTATATTTATTATAGCAAAGACATTAAAACTACTTATTTTTTAAGCTTTTTTATACTGATTTTTATACTAATTTTTAAACGCTGCGAAACAATACTAAAAACACTTGACGAAACGCCTAAAACAAATCATAAGAAAATAAAAAAGAATTTGAAATAGGAATTTGCTTTAAAGTTTATTTTTACCACTTACAAGAATATTTTTAAAAAATTTAGAAGTTAGCTTTTTAATTAATGCTTTTTCTTCTATAAAGTCTAAATATTTTTTAGTAATTCCTATTTCAAATTCTTTAAAAGTTTAAGCAAAATCTATTGATAATCATTATTAGCTCAGAACTCAACCAAACTCAACCAAACTCAACCAAACTCAACCAAACTCAACCAAACTCAACCAAACTCAACCAAACTCAACCAAACTCAACCAAACTCAACCAAACTCAACCAAACTCAACCAAACTCAACCAAACTCAACCAAACTCAACCAAACTCAATTGCCAAACCACCCAAACACTCCGAGCAAGAGTTAGAAAAGAAGAAATATAAAAGTATTTAAAGCTTATATTTAAGTATTTAAAAACTAAAAGAATTTGAATTAGGAATTTCAAACTTTAGCGAATTAATCAAAAATAACTAAAATTCTAATTTTAAATCAAGCTTTGATTTTAAGGAAAATTTATGAAAATTTTATCATCAATATTCATTGCGTTTATTTATTTATCCTTGCTTTATATTTGTGTTATTATGTTTTTAGCTCATGGAATGCATAATATATCATTAAACGATATATTTAAAATAAGCGTATTTATAGCACCTATAATTATGACAATGTGCCTTATTATTCATTTAGTTATTAAAAAAATTAATGTAGTTTTTGGCTATTCATTAATAGCAATTAGCATATATGCTATAAGTTATTTAAATAATATAGCAAAGCAAGCTTTAGTTTTAGCTTGCTTATATTATTTATTAGCATTTTACTTATTACGATTATTTAATGATTTTAGAAGTAAATTAGGCAAAAAATAATGCCTAATTATATAGTTTTTAAATGGGCTTTAATATCGTTTATATTAATCTCACATTTTTCTAAGTTTGCTCTAGTTCTAAATTCTACTAAATTCTCGCTTAATTTCTTACCGATCACAACAGCTGATGGAATGCCAATAAGCTCATAATCACTCATCTTCACACCAAAACGCTCATTTCTATCATCAAGTAAAACTTTAATATTATTAGCTAAGCAATACTCATATAATTCATTAGCAAATTTTACTTGTTCTTCGTTTTTAATATCAGAAATTACAATTTCTAAATCATAAGGCGCTATGTTTTTACTAAAGATTAATCCGTTTTCATCATTACTACATTCTGCAATAACTGCTAAAAGTCTGCTAATTCCTATGCCATAGCAACCCATTATAAATGGCTTTGCCTTACCATTATTATCAAGATAAGTCGCATTCATAGCAGCTGAATATTTATCCCCAAGCTTGAAAATATGCCCTACTTCAATACCCTTTGTAAGTTTTAAAGGCTTTTTACACACATGGCATTCATCATTTTCTTTAACCAAACTTAAATCATAATAACGCTCATCTAAAAAGCTAGTAACCTTAAATCCTACATAATGATAATCAAGCTCATTAGCTCCGCAAATTAAATTACTCTCATCTTTTAATTCACTATCTATAAAAAATCTAATAGGGCAATCTTTAAGACCTATAAAACCTGGAACTAAATTAGCCTTAATTAATTCTTCTTCACTTGCATCTACTAAATCAAGTGCATTAGCAGCATTTAAAGCCTTGGTTTCGTTTAATTCATCGCAACCTCTTATAAAATATGCGATTAATTCTTCTTTATCAACATAAATTGCTTTTTTTACAATAGCTTTTATGAAATTATGCTCTTTACATTTAAAAAATTTCGCTAATTCTTCAATGGTTTTCACATTTGGTGTATGAAACTTAGCAAAATCAGCTTCAATTTCTTTATTAAATGTCCTTTTTGCTCTTTTTGCTGTTTCAATATTCGCACAATATCCACATTCACAAAGTGCTAAATCATCTTCTCCACTAGGACTAATCACCATAAATTCCCTTGAACCACTTCCGCCGATTGCTCCACTATCAGCTTCTACTATTGCGTAATTTAATCCTAATTCATCAAAAATTTTGCAATATGCTTCTTGCATATTTAAAAACTCTTCTTCAAGCGATTCATAAGAATCATGAAAACTATAAGCGTCTTTCATAATAAACTCACGAGCTCTAAAAAGCCCAAATCTAGGTCTTGCTTCATCTCTAAATTTTGTTTGAATTTGAAATAGATTTATAGGTAATTGTTTATAGCTTGTAATTTTTCCACGAACAAGCGCAACTATTGCTTCTTCTGCTGTTGGACTTAAGATAAAATCATTTTCTTTTCTATCTTTAAATCTTAATAATTCTTTACCAAATTTAGCACTTCTACCACTCTCATCCCAGTAGCTTAAAGGACAAACAAAGCTAAGATTTAGATAGTTTGCTCTTGCATTTTTCATATGCTTTATTACTACATTTTTTATATTTTCTAGCACTTCAAGCCCTAATGGTAAATAACTATAAAGACCTGAGCCAAGCTGTTCAATATATGCAGCTCTACTAAGTAAGATATGACTTTTTAAAACGGCATCTCTTGGTGCTTCTTTGCTTGTTGGTGCGTATAATTTTGAAAATTTCATTAGTTTTCCTTTACATCAAATATATAATTTAGACTTTCGGTTTCTAAACCTACTTCATCAATATTTTTAAGTCTTATCGTAATATCATGCAAGTAAGACTTCATAACTTGCTTTGCAAATTTTAAGGCTTCTTCATTATCGCTATTTTTTAAATAGCCCTTTTTTATCGCTATATTTAATTCTTTATTGATTATATCTTGCGCTCTAAATCTCATAGCTTTTATAATAGGAGTTACTTGAATTACATTTAAATCCTTGTAAAACTCATTCACCATTTTTGCTACTACGCTAAATGCAATTTTTGCTTCTTCATCTTTAAATTGCATATTTTTCTTAACTATTTCATTTAGACTATCAACACTATAAACTTCTATTAAATTAGAATTATCAAGCTCAATATCCCTTGGCACTGCAATATCAAAGAAATATCTTTTAAAATCAACTTCTTTTATTAAATCCTTAGTAATTATCGGCTCATTTGCACTTGTAGCACAAAAGAAAACTTCATTAGAATTTAAAATAGGAATTAGATCTTCATAATCTAAGCAATTAAGTCCTAATTCATTAGCTAATTTTAAAGCATTTTCTTTAGTTCTTGAAATTATTGAGATATTTCCTTTTGTGTGATTTAAAAGATGTTTTGCAGCAAGTTCTATCATCAAGCCACTTCCGATTAATACAATTTTTTTATCTTTTAAATCCATTAATTCTCTAGCTTTTGCAACTGCAACTGAGCTAACTGATACTGAGTTTTTTGAAATCTTTGTTTTGTTTCTTACCATTGCAGCACATTTAAATGCGTAATTAATAGCCACTTCAAGATTAGGATTATTTTCAGCACCTTGCATTGCTTGTTTTAACTGACCTGTAATTTGAGTTTCTCCTATTACAAGACTATCAAGAGAACTTGCTACGCTAAATAAATGATGAATAAATCCACTATCTTCATAAATATCAGGAGAATTTTTAATAAGTTGCTCATCAATTTTACAAATTAAGCAAAGGCATTTGATTATATACTCATAAACACCTACCACGCTTTCAACATAGCACATTATCTCAATTCTATTACAGGTGCTTAAAATTACGCATTCATCTATAAATTCATTAGCTAAAATTAATTTATAAAGCTCATTTTTTTTAAATTCATCGCTTAATGCTAGCCTTTCTCTTACTTCTATGCTCGTATTTTTATGAGTAAAGCTAACGCTAAAATAATGCATCAAAACTCCCTAAAAATCATTTTTTTAACAATGTCTTTTAAATCATCATTACTAGCATAATTTAATGCTTTTTCGCCGTAATCTTTAGCTACTTCTATACTTTTGTTTATTAAGTCGTATTTTAAGAATTGTTCTTTTATCCAGTCTTGCTCATCTTTATTTAAGCTCTTGCAAAAATAAGATCTAAGCCTTGCTTTATCATCACCTTGTAAAACCCTATCAAGTAAAATATATGGCAAGGTAACTTTGCCTTCTTTATAATCGTTTAGATTTGGCTTACCTAAAGTTGCTTCATCTTGAGTAATGTCTAAAATATCATCAACAATTTGAAAAGCAATTCCTAGATTTTTACCAAATTCTTTATAATCATTTGCATTAGAATAATCAGCCAAAAGTGCTGCAGCATAAGCACTTGCTTCTATTAATGAAGAAGTTTTTTTGTAAATCATTTCATAATACTTACTTTCATCTTCATTAAAACTCTCACCTAATTCAACATCAAGCAATTCCCCACTACTAAGCAATGCAACAGCACGACCAACACAAGCTGCTATTTCGCTTTTAAATGAGCATAAATTATAAAAGGCAATTGAATATAAAATATCGCCTAACATAATTGCAGTTTTATCGCCATATATAGCATTTATGCTTGGGGCATTTCTTCTTGTAAGCGCTTCATCAATTACATCATCGTGCATTAGTGAAGCTAGATGAATACATTCAATCACAGCACATAATTTATAAGCATCTTCACTAACTCCTGCTATTTTTAAAATAAGTTTTGAGCGAAGTCTTTTACCGTGATTTACCTTGGCTAAATATTCGTAAATACTAGGATGTTTTAACTCTTTTATAAACTCATTTATATAAAAATCAATTCTTTCCATACTACTTTCCTTTTAAATTTTTATTAAACTCAATATCTACTCTTCCATCATTATCAATTACCAAAACTTTTATTTTAGCCTTATTATCTTTAAAATCCTTAAATTCTAAAAAAAGTGTAACCTTATCAATGCTAGGATTTTTATAATCAGGTAAAATCTGTTCTTTTACATAATTTAACTTTCTTCTAAGCGATAAAACATATTGTTTTTTATAATTTTTATAATCTTTATAATTAGTCAGCAAAATCAAATTTGTATTATCAAAATGCGTCCATCTAAAAGCATATTTTTGCCATTTTTCTTCACCTTTTGGACTTATGAAAAACCATTCTAATTCATCTTTTTTTAAATTATATTCTTTTTCATAAGCAAAATTAGGAACTCCAGCAAATAAATTTATGCTAAAGAAAATAAATATTAAAAATCTATAATATTGTTTGGACATTCTTTGTGATACACTCCTGCTGCGTCATAAAATTCATTACAATCTTCATAATAATGAAGTCTAATACCATCTTTGCTTGCACACGAACTAAAAATAATAGCTAATAATATAATAAATCTTTTCATGCTACTAACCATTTAAATAGTTTTATAAGCTCTTCGCTTTCGCTTCTTTTATGCTTATGTTTTTTACGCCACTCATAAGGATTTTGTGCATTTTTATCTATCCATAAGCCTTTTAATTCTTGCTTAGCTTTTAATTCATCACTTTTATACATATTCGTATAATAAGAATAAGCCCAAGCACAACCTTCTTGAACCATATAACGATTTATATCAACATCATCAAGATACACAATAGCTATGTGTCTTTTATATTTATCTTTGCCTTTAAATTTCAAATCCACATTTCTACCAATAACTCTTGATGATAATACTTTAGTGCAATATGCACCAAAATTTTGACTAGTTTCTGGTGCATCAATTCCGTATAATCTTATTTTTAATTTTTTCTTACCATTTCTTACTTGAATAGTATCTCCGTCCATTACTTTTGATACAAAATACTCTCCTGCAAACAAATTAAGACTTAGTAAAAAAATTAAAATAAATCTCATTATTTAGCTCTTACGATTTTGTTTAAAAATGCAAAATTTTCTTTAATTTTTGGCTCTTTTTCTACTGCTTTTGCTAATTTTTCTAAACAAGTTTTAAAATCATCAAATAAATAATTCGCATAAGAGCCTGGATTTGGATTTATTTCATTTAAATAAACTTCATTATCTTTTATAAAAAAATCACATCTAATCAAAGCACCTTTAAACAAAGGCATATAAAGATTAGCAAATGCAGATTTAAGCTTATTTACTATTTCATCATTTAATACTACTTCTTCAATTTTTTCTTGTTTAAAGCTTAAATATTTTTGATCAAAATCTAAATGCCCATCTTTTTTAGGCTCTTCTATTTTTGAATAGATTATTTTTTCGCCATCAAAAAATCCAGCTAAATTTACTTCTTTTATATTCTCAATAAAAGGCTCTGCTAAAACCTTTTCATCAAATTCGCTTGAGCTATCATATGCATATGCAAAATCTTCTTTATTTTTTACAATGTTTATTCCTATACTACTTCCAAGCCTTGCTGGTTTTAAAATAACAGGAAGTTCTACTTCATCATTTTTACTTTTTAATAATTTATAAGGTATTGTCTTAACCCCAACCTCATCTGCATAAATCTTAGTTAAATGCTTATCAAAACTAAGCACACTCGCTGCAGTTCTAGGGCCTATATATGAAATATTATAAAAATCAAATAATGATGCGATTTTGCCGTCTTCTCCATCTTTTCCATGAACAATATTTATAGCTACATCAAAATTAATTTTTTCAAAACCTAGCATTTTTTTAACAAAAAATCCGCCTTTTTGTAAAATTAAAGGTTTTAAGCTTTTATAACTTCCTTTTGCAAAATAATTTGCATTCATATTGTTTTTATCTATTAAATAAAATTCATTATCAAAACTAACATAAATAAAAATTACATCATCTAATAATTTTGCCACGGTTACAGCACTTACTATACTTATTTCATGCTCGTATGAATTACCACCAAAAATCATTGCATATTTCATTATTTTTCCTTAACTTAATTTTTTAAGAGCTAGTTTTATTACTTCACTAACACTATTTGCATTAATATCTTTTAAAGCTTTAATCACTGCATCTTGTTTAAATCCAAGTGCAAGTAATGCTTCGCTTGCTTCGTAATAATAATTATTTTCTGCACTAATGCCAAGTTTAATTATTTTATCCTTTAATTCTAATATTAATCTACTAGCTGTTTTTGCTCCAATTCCAGGAGCTTTACATAAAGCTTTTGCATTTTCATTAATAATTGCACTTTGTAAGCTAGTAACATCCATTGAAGATAAAAGTGCCATAGCACTTGCTGCACCTATTCCATTTACTTTAATTAAAGCCTCAAATAATATTTGTTCGCTTTCTTCTAAAAAGCCATATAATTTATGTGAATCTTCTTTAATAATTTGAGTTATTAATAAAGCTACCTTATCTTGTTTATTAATCTTTGCAGCTGTTAATAAACTAAGATTTACTCCATAACCTACTCCGTAAGTTTTTAATGTTATATAGGTTGGAGTTTTTTTAATAACTTCGCCTTCTAAATATACTATCAATTCTCTTGCCTTTCATCTACAAATTCATTTTCAAATTCTCCGATTTGAGCCTTGTTAAGCATTACGATTTTAGCACTTTCTTCATCGCCTTTCATAATACGCTCAAGCTTTAAGCAATAAATCTCTTCATTAGCCTTAGTGTTATACGCTAGCTCTATATCAGGATATAATAATTTAAACTTAATCTCATTTAAATTAGCCCATTTACTAAGGTTTATAACCTTTGCTTCATAGACTTTATTTTGCAATATTTTTAAATTATCTTCTAAATCTCTTTGTTTATCTTTTAAGTCCTTTAGTTTAATTACTAAATCATTATATTCTGTAACAATATTTTGGTAATCCCTAATTTTTTGCAAAAAAGCAGTTGGTGGAGTAATTTGACTTTGCTTCATTTCTGCTAATCTTTGTCTTATTTGCATTATGCTATCTTTATTAGCATCTATTATTGATTTTTTACTTTCAATTAATTTTGGTATAGCTAATAAATCCTTATTAGTATCAGCTAAACTTGCTAAAGTTTTTTCAAGATTTTTTACAATTATAGGAGATTTACTAGCGCTTACTAAAAACTTATTATTTTCTCCTAAACATTCTTTAACTAAAGCAATTTCACTAACTTCTATATTTGTATTAGTTGTAAGAGTATCAACTATAACTTTATTTGCTATTATTTTACCACCTAAAGCGTGTTTTACTTTTACGATTTTACCAACTATTGTTCCATTCTCTAATCTATTTACTAAAATCTCATCGCCTTCGCAATATCCTCTGTGCACTTCTATATTGATTTTTTTTGCATAAACTTTACTTTTTGAGTGGGTTTGTCCGCCTATATTTGCTTCTTTTGCTCTTACTACTGAATTTTGTGCGATATTTCCTTTTACATTTAAAGTACTAACTTCTATGCTTAAATTTGCTCCTATAGCATCTTTTAAATAATCTTGCTCATCTATATTTAAAGTAATGTCTTTATTAATCCCTGCATCAATTGAACCTGTTGTTTTAAAATCAACTGCTTGAACGCTTACGCTATCTTTAATATCATATAATTTATCTCTATAAGAAAATGTAATATAACCATTAATATTTGCATAATACTTTATGCTTAATTCATCATTAATGGCTCTAATATTCTCGCTTACTCTAAAATCTGGCTCATTATTTAAATTAACATTACTTGCATTAATAACATTACCCTTTAAATCTCTTCCATTAATTGCTTTTATAGGTTTAATAAATTCCATGATTAATTCATCTTTACTTATTGCATTTATAAAACCACGCTGAGAATAATCAAGCTTTTTTGCATTTTCATCTTGCTTTTTGTCTTGATAATATAATTTAGTAATTGAATTAATCGCATTAACAGGGTCAATCCCCCTTGCTAATACAATATTTGCTTCCATTAATTGTCTGCTCTCAAAAGCTCTTAACATTTTTATAAGTTGTTCTTGAAAAGAAAACTCCCTAATGCCTAATAAAATTCCAGCCTTAATTAGTCTTTTATTTATTAAATCTCTAATATTTTCAATTACTTCTGAAATTTCTATATTTTCATCATAATTAATAGCACTAAAATTAGCTACAACTTTAGTAATGTTTTTGTTAGTTCCTATTTTAAATTCTATTAAAGGATAAATCTTTTCTATGATTTCTATTTCATAAACCTGCTCTATCTTCATATCATCATTAAAAAACTTATCATCATTAAATACTTCTAATTCATGTTCTAAAAGTGTTTGACTCATTCCATCTTTTGTAACGATAGTTTCATAATGAATTACTTTAAAATCTAAATTGTTTATATCTAAATTAAATTGATTAGCATAATTTGTTAATTCATCATAAGGTTTTGTAGTCTTAATTCTGTATTTTTCCAAATTGTAAGCCTTTAATTTTTTTTCGTTAATATACCTAAAAAAAAATTAAAAAAGTAAAATAAATGAAACAAGAATTAATAAAAAAATATTTTTTTAACATTTTCGGTATTTTAATTTCTAGAATTAGTGGTTTTGGAAGAGATTTTTTATTAGCTAGATTTTTAGGGGCAAGTATTTATTCGGATATATTTTTTGTAATGATTAAACTTCCTAGCGTTTTTAGAACTCTTTTTACCGAAGGGACTTTTAATCAAAGCTTTTTGCCAAACCTAGCAAAAACAAAGCGAAAAGGCGAATTTTGTGTAAAAATCTTAACAATTTTTATAAGTATTTTAAGCCTTATTTGTTTAGTTGTTTATATTTTTTCTTCCTTTTTTACAAAATTAATTGCTTATGGTTTTAGCGATGATTTGCAAGTTTTAGCAGCTCCTTTAGTTGGGCTTAATATTTGGTATTTGCTTATTATTTTTTGTGCTTCTTTTCTTGCATCTTTGCTTAATTATAAAGGTAGATTTTTTATAACTAGCATTAGTGCGTCTATATTTAATTTTGCTTGTATGTTTGCAATGCTAATTTTTAAAGACTTAGAAAAAATTGAGCTTTTAAGAATGATTACTTATTTTATTTTAGTAAGTGCATTTATTCAAATATTTATTTTAACACTTGCTTTAAAAGATAATTTAATCTTTCGTTCAATGATAATTTTTACAAGGAATTTAAAACAGGAATTTAAAAGCAAAATCTCTTTAAAAGATTTCTTTAAAAACTTTGGCTCATCACTAATAGGCTCATCAAGTTCTCAGCTAAATTCTATTATAGAACTAGCCCTTGCAAGTTCATTAGCAAGTGCAAGTATTTCATATCTTAATTATTCAACTAGGCTTTATCAATTACCACTTGCTTTAATTGCCATTGCTTTTACTCAAGTATTCTTCCCCAGCCTAATAGCTTATATAAAACAAGGAAAAATAAAAAACGCTATTTCAAATATTCAAAAAATCTTTGAATTAATGTCGTTTTTATTAATTCTAGCAGCACTTACAGGATATATTTTAAGTGAAGAAATAATCAAGCTTTTATTTGAAAGAGGAGCCTTTACTCACGAAAATACCATTGAATGCGCTAAGGTTTTAAGGCTTTATATACTTTGCATTGTTCCACTTGGGCTTTCAAGATTATTTTTAGCTTGGATAAATGCAAATTATTTACACTCAAAAGCTGCAAAAATTTCAATAATTTCTTGCTTTATAAGTATTATTAGCTCACTTAGCTTAATAAAATATTTTGGGATTTTGGCTTTTTGCATTAGTGCAAATATTTGTGCTTGGTTTATTTTACTTGCTTATTTAAAAGTGTTTTCTTATTCACGCTTTTTGGGTATTCTAAGACCTTTTATTTGGCTTGGAATTATTGTTTTTAGCATAATTTTTGCTTATGTTTTAATATATATAAAAGGATTTTTAAATGCAATTTTTTAATTCAAAAACAAGAAAAAAAGAAGAATTTATTAGTAACGATGAATGCGTAAATATCTATGTATGTGGTCCAACTGTTTATGATGATGCACATCTTGGACATGCAAGATCAAGCATTTCTTTTGATTTATTAAAAAGAGTAATTAGGGCAAATGGCAAAGCTGTAAAATTAGCTAAAAACTATACAGATATAGATGATAAATTAATCAAAAAAATGAATGAAAGTGGCAAAAGCTTAGCCGAAATTAGCGAGTTTTATATAAAAAGTTATGAAAACGATATGAAAGCTTTAAATGTTTTAAAGCCTGATATAAGCCCAAGAGCAACCGAATATGTTAATCAAATGATTAGCTTTATTGAAAAATTGCTTGAATTAAAATACGCATATAAATTAGATGATGGTATTTATTTAAATACAAGCCTTGATAATCTTTATCTAAGTATTTCAAACAAACCTCAAGATGAAACTATTTCAAGACTTGAAAATGAAGCTGCTAAACTAAATGCAAGTGATTTTGTATTATGGAAATTTGATGATAAATATTACAATGCTAGTTTTGGCACAGGTCGTCCTGGTTGGCATACTGAGTGCGTTTGCATGATTTTAGATATTTTTCCTAAACTTCATATTCATTGTGGTGGAGCTGATTTATTATTTCCACATCACGAAAACGAAGCTTGTCAATGCCGCTTAGCAACTAAAAATGAATTAGCTGATTTTTGGCTACATAATGGCTTTGTAAATATCAATAACGAAAAAATGAGTAAAAGTCTAAATAATAGCTTTTTTGTAAAAGACGCCTTAAAAGAATTTAATGGAGAAACTTTAAGATTTTATTTATTAAGCACTCATTATAGACAAGATTTTAATTACACGATAGATGATTTAAAAGCCTCTAAAAAACGCCTTGATAAAATATATAGACTTAAAAAAAGGCTAAGCTTAGATGAGATTAATATAGATTTAATAGCGCCTAAAAGCGAGTTAAAAGATAAATTAATCAATGCTTTAAGCGATGATTTAAACACATCAAAAGCTCTTGCGATTATAGATGAATGGATAAATTGCGTAAATGTAATTAAGCCAAATGATACTATAAAAGATGAGTTTTTAGCTATTTGTGAATTAATAGGTGTTGGCTTGCTTAAGCCAAATGATTATTTGCAAAACTGCGATGAGAAATTCCGAATTCAAATTCTTGATTTGATTGAACAAAGAAAAGTAGCTAAACAAAACAAAGACTACGCAAAAGCTGATAATATAAGAGATGAATTAAATAAGCTTGGAGTTAGTATTCAAGATACTCCTAATGGCGTTGATTGGGAGATTTTATGAACCTTAAAGAGATAGAAAACCAAAACGTAGACCAATTAAAATTAGGCTATGTTTTAAAAAGATTTAAACATTATTTTAAAGATTATAAGCTAAGGTTTTTTCTAGCAATTATCGGTATGATTTTAGCTTCTGCTGGAACTGCTGGAAGTGCTAAAATAATTGAGCCGATTTTAAATAAAATCTTTGTAGAAAAAGATGTAACTTTGCTTTATATCTTGCCTTTTGGTGTGTTTGCTTTATATTTTATAAAAAACCTTGGGCTTTATATGCAAACAATAAATATGGGTTTTATAGGTATAGAAATTACTAGAAGACTAAGGCAAAAAATCCTTAAAAAAATCATAGTAATGGATATGAAATTTTTTCAAAAGCATTCAAGCGGAGAATTAATATCACGCTCATTAAATGATATAGCAAGCTTACAAAATGTCTTAACTAATTTCATCCCTGAAATGACAAGAGAAATTATTACAACAATTGGCTTACTTGCAGTAGTAATTACTCAAAGTCCAAAATTAGCCTTTTTTGCTTTCATAATTTTGCCTGCTGCAATGCTTCCTATTAGATATTTTATAAAAAAGCTAAAAAGTATAGGTGTAGCAACTCAGCAAAATTACGCAAGTCTAACTTCAAGATTAAATGAGATTTTAGGCAATATTGAGCTAGTAAAATCATCAAATGCTGAAGAATTAGAATTAAACAAATATAAAAATTGTAATGACAATGTAGCTAAGCTAATTTATCGTGGAACTAAAATAAATGCCTTTACAAGCCCTATAATGGAAACTTTTGGGGCATTAGGCGTATCTGCAACCATAATAATAGGCGGAATGGAAGTAATTAATGGCTCTATGCAAATAGGAAATTTCTTCTCGTTTTTAACAGCTTTATTTTTAATCTATACACCAGTTAAAAGAATTACAAATTTATATGCAAGTCTTCAAACAAACTTAGCAGCAAGCACAAGGACATTTTATTTACTTGACCTTGAGCCTGAGATTAAGGGTGGCGAAAAGAATTTGAATTCGGAAATTAAAACACTAAGCCTAAATAATATAGGTTTAAAATACGATGAAAAAACAGCTTTAGATAATATTAATGTAGAGTTTAAAAAAGGAGAAATTACTGCAATTATAGGAAAAAGTGGCAGCGGTAAAAGCTCTTTAGTAAATACGATTTTAAGATTTTATGAATTAAGCGATGGAAATATTAAAATAAATAATGAAGATTATAAAGAATATTCACTTAATAGTCTTAGAGAAAAAATAGCAATCGTTACTCAAAATATATATTTATTTAGCGAAAGCATTGCAGAAAACATAGCTTATGCAAATGAATTTAATGAAGAACAAGTTATAAAAGCTTTAAAATTAGCTAATGCTTTAGATTTCGTAAATGCTTTACCTGATGGAATATATACTAAATTAAACGAAAAAGGTAGCAATTTTAGTGGCGGTCAAA
>NZ_JACGBH010000015.1:0-39314 GCF_020138295.1 Campylobacter sp. Cr9
GGAATTTGAATTAGGAATTAGCAATTTTATTTAAGATATTTTAGACAAAGCCCTGAGTAAAACGCTGCAGCATTTACTAAAGTATCATCATCATAAATATATCTTGGATCGTGTAAATAATATTCATTCTTGTTTAGTATGAAAGCATAAGCACCTTTGCACTCTTCAAGCATAAAAGAAAAATCCTCACTACCCATTAAAGGTTCATGATTATCATCACAATTTTGCTCTCCAAACAATTCACAAGCTACATCAAAGGCTAATTTTTGTGCCTCATCATCATTTATAGTAGCAGCTCCTATTTGAATAAATTCAAGCTCAATTTTTACTTTAAATAAAATCTCGCAAGATTTAGCTATATTTTCTAATTGATTTATAATAATTTTTCTATCTTCACTATTAAAAGTTCTAATATTAGCTAATAATAAAGCCTTATCTTGCAATATATTAAAACTTGTTTCATTTCCACTTAGAGCTGCTCCAAATGTAATTACAGCTGAATTTTTTGCAGCTATATTTCTAGCCGTTATTAAACTTGCTTGAGTTATAAAATGAGCCATCGCACCCATTACATCACTAGCCTTCTCGGGAGCACTTCCATGCCCACCAATTCCGCTAATATTTACCCTAAGTGCATCAGCTCCTGCCATCATAGCTCCACGCTTTAAGCAAAATAATTTATTAGTTTTGCTTGGGATATTGTGATAGCCAAATACATAATCACTTGGAAATTTTTTAAATAAGCCATCTTTAAGCATAGCTTTAGCACCACCCCTACCTTCTTCTGCAGGCTGAAAAATAAAATTAATCGTCCCATCAAAATCACTTTCGCTTAAATATTTTGCAGCAAGCAACAAGCTAGCAGTATGTCCATCATGCCCACACGCATGCATTATGCCTTCATTTTTAGAAGCATAGCTTACTCCACTAGCTTCACTTATCACAAGCGCATCCATATCAGCTCTTAAGGCTATGCTTTTATTTGATTTTCCTTTTTTTAAAACCCCCACAACTCCAGTAACACCTACATTCTCATGCACCTCAATGCCAAACTCTTTTAATTTATTAGCAACTAATTTCGCTGTTTTAAACTCTTTTAATCCAAGCTCAGGATTTTCATGTATGCACTTTCTAATTTCTATAAATTCAGGTGCTAATTTTTTAATTCTTTCAATCATCAAAACTCCTTTTTCATTTCTTTAAATTCTTGAGCTAAAAACTTAGCTGTATAGCTTGTATCAGCGTATTTTCTAGCTAATTCAAGTGGATTTCCTTCAGCAATTATCTTACCACCCCTAAAGCCACCTTCTAAGCCCATATCTATAATATAATCAGCATTTTTGATTAAATCTAAATTATGCTCAATTACAAAAACACTATTTCCTAAATCCACTAAATGCTGTAAAACCTTTACAAGCTTTGCAGTATCTGCAAAATGAAGCCCCGTAGTTGGCTCATCTAATAAATAAAGCGTATTTCCTGTATCGCTTTTGCTTAATTCTTTAGATATTTTAATCCTTTGAGCTTCTCCACCACTTAAGGTTGTAGCGTTTTGCCCTAAAGCAATATAATCAAGTCCAACATCCATTAAAGTTTGTAATTTTTGTCTAATTTTAGGCAATTTTGCAAAAAATTCATAAGCCTCTGCCACGCTCATTTCTAAAACATCTGCAATACTTTTATCTTTATATTTAATTTCTAGCGTTTGATGATTGTATCTTTTGCCACCACAGGCATCACAAGTAATTGTTACATCAGGTAAAAAGTGCATAGAGATTTTAAGCTCACCTTCCCCACTACATTTTTCACATCTACCACCTGCAACGTTAAAACTAAATCTACCTATTTTATAGCCACGAATTTGTGCTTCAGGAACACTAGCAAAAAGGTTTCTAATCTCATCCATTAAACCTGTATAAGTAGCAGGATTACTTCTAGGAGTTTTTCCGATAGGACTTTGATCTAAGAAAATTACCTTATCTAATTTATCAAGCCCTTTATAAGTAATATCATTAATAGTTATCTTTGCTTTATTTAAATTAGCCCTTGCAATAGGAAGTAATGAATGAAGCATCAATGAGCTTTTCCCACTACCGCTAACTCCTGTTACACAAACTAAATTTCTTAAAGGAAATTTAACGCTTAAATCTTTTATATTGTTTTGATTAATCCCACTAAGTTCTAAAAATCCATCATTTTTACGAGCTTTATAAAAATCAATTTCTTTTTTACGAGTTATATATAAAGCTGTTTCACATTTGCTCTTTAAAAGCTGTTTATAAGTGCCACAAAATACTATTTCTCCACCACCAACACCAGCTTTTGGACCAATTTCTACTATTACATCAGCACTCTCAATTGTTTTTCTATCATGCTCAACTACTATTAAGGTATTTCCTTTAGCTTGCAAGCTTTTTAAAGTATTTATTAATTTTGTCGTATCTCTTTCATGAAGCCCAATACTAGGTTCATCTAATACATATAAAACCCCACTAAGACCACTTCCTATTTGAGAAGCTATTCTAATTCTTTGCGCTTCTCCACCACTAATAGTTCTTGCATCTCTTCCTAAAGTTAAATATCCTAAGCCAACATCATTTAAGAAAAACAATCTTTCATTAATTTCTTTGATAATAGGATAAGAAATTTCATAATCTTGCTTATTTAAATTACTAAAATTTTCTATTTTAAAAAATTCGCAAATATCTTCAATAGGAGTGCTAATAACATCGGCTATACTCTTGCCATTTACTAATACTGCCAAGCTTTGCTCGTTTAATCTAAAGCCTTTACAAGATGGGCAAGTTTTTTCTACTATATAATCATTAAAATCTTTATCATCTTTTAAAATATCATAACTAAGCTTTATAGCACCCTCAAAACTCTTTTTAATATTATGCTTATTCCATAAAAAGCTAAACTCAGTTGCACTTCCGTATAAAATAAGCTTTTTTTGATATTCACTTAATTCTTCATAAGGTTTATTTGTTGGGATTTTTTCTGCTTCGCAAAATGCTAATAATAGTTTTGAATAATAGCTTTTATTAAAGCCCATCATAGTGCGAACTGCACCATCTTCTATACTTCTTTCATAATTTATAATTTTTTCTTGATCAATACTCATTCTAATACCTAAACCATCACATAAAGAACAAGCTCCTTTTGGGCTATTAAAAGAAAAGCTTAAAGGCTCAAGCTTATTAAATGAGATTTTGCATTTAAAACAAGCATTGTGAAGTGAATAGTGAATATTTTTATTGCTTTCTAATAATTCTAATTCGCACTCGCCATAACTTAAACTTAAAGCTTTTTCAACAGCTTGTGCTAAACGGCTCTTGTTTTCATCATTAATTCTTAATCTATCAACTACAAGTTTAATTGTATGTTTTTTAGTCTTTACTAAATCTATTGGCTCATCTAAGCGTGTTAGAGTGCCATTTATTAAAATATTTATAAATCCTTGATTTTTAAGACTTTCAAGAAGTGGTGCGAATGTGCCTTTTTTCTCCTTTACTAAAGGAGCTAATATCATAGCTTTTTCGCTAAATTTTGACATTTCATTGATTATATCTTCTGTATCCATTTTATTAATTTTTTCACCACATTTATAGCAATGTTGAACTCCGATTTTTGAATACAAAAGTCTTAAATAATCATATATTTCAGTAATTGTTCCAACTGTTGAGCGTGGATTTTTGCTAGTTGATTTTTGATCAATTGCAATAGCAGGGGTTAAGCCTTCTATTTTTTCTACATTTGGTTTTCTAAATTTATCTAAAAATTGTCTTGCATAAGCGCTTAAGCTTTCTATATAACGGCGTTGCCCTTCTGCATAAAGCGTATCAAAAGCTAAAGTTGATTTACCGCTACCACTAAGCCCTGTAAAAACTATTAGCTTATTTTTAGGTAATGTTAAATTAATATTTTTTAAGTTATTTTCACTTGCGTTTATAACTTTTATTTCATCATTCATTTATTACTCCGTGTTGTTTCAAAACTTCTATTATTGATAAACTTAATACAAATAATAAAAATCCTATGAAAAGTTTTTTTTGTGTTTTATTGCTAATTTTATGAAATAGCCAATTTCCTACCCAAACACCAGGAAGACTAGAAATTGCGATTATAGCACCGGCTATATAATCAACATGATTTGTAATAGCCATAGAAATAAAAGCAGCACCACCTGCAAAAGCGACAAAAAGCCCACTCATAGAAGCTGCTTTTTTTATATTTAAATTACAAATAGCAACCAAAGCAGGAGTAAGTAAAGCTCCCCCGCCTATTCCTCCACTTGTAGCAATCGCACCTATTATTAAACCTACAAAAAATTGCAATAATTTTGAGTTTTTTTCAGGTTCAGTTGGATTTGCAGGAGTTAAATAAAGCTTAATAATAGCCCAAGTGATTAGAAAACAAATAATATAAGCAATTACTAAATTGCTAACAATTTTCATAATTAATCCAACACTAAGACCACCGATAAGTCCTCCTAATGCAGGATAAATTGCTGATTTTATTTGCAATGTTCCTTTTTTATAATTTAGATATGAATTATAAAAAGATGAAAATACCATTTGCATAACGCTAATTCCAACAGCAATTTTAGGAGAATACCCAACGAGCGTTGTCATTATAGGCACTACTGCTGTTCCTCCACCTATTGCAAAAAGTCCTGCTGTAAATCCTACCAAAAGCCCATCTAAAACAAAAATTATATAAGTAAATAAGGTGTATTGTTCTATCATAAAAACTCCTAAATCGTTATATTAATTAACTTAGCTTACACTTTTCTTTTTTATAATAATTAAAACTTATTTAAGGAAAGATTAATGCTAGATACAATTGATTATTCAGTTAAACATTTTTTTAAACATATTTTAAGAAGTAGATTAGAAACTACAAATTCACTTGATAATGCAGAATATTATGGTGCTAGTATTTGTTTAGGTGATAATGTTAAGGAATTATCTTGCTATTTAATATTTAAAAAAGAAAGCTTACAAGCACTTGCTTCAAGACTGCTTGGCGATGATGCTAAAATGAGTGAAGATGATTATTGCGATTTATGCAAAGAAGTAGCAAACCAAATAATAGGATATGCTAAAAGACTTTTAGCTGATGCTTATGATGATTATACAATTAGTGTTCCTGAGTATTTAGGAAAAGTAAAAGATTTTAAACTTGGTTTTACTCATGAGTTTTTTTATAAACTTGAAGAAAACACATTTTGCGTTGGAATAATTGAGAAGAAAAAATAATGCAAGAAATACAAGAAGCTCCAACAAGAACACTTAATGCAACTTACGAAGAATTGCTTGATGTCAGTGTCGATTTTATAAGCGAATTAGGCACTACTCAACTTAGTGTTAAAGAATTTTTAGAGCTTGGAATAGGCTCTGTAATTGATTTAGAAAAACCTGCAGGTGAGAGTGTAGAGCTTTATGTAAATAATAGGATTTTTGGTAAGGGCGAAGTAATGGTATATGAAAGAAATTTAGCAATTCGTATAAATGAAATACTTAGCTCAAAAACCGTTATTCAATATTTTAAAAAAGAGTTGTGATGAAAAAAATAATTTTACTACTAATTAGCCTAAGTGTTTTTGCAAACAATATAATAAATTACAATATCTATAAAAGAGATGATAGAATTGATGTTATGCTTAGCTTTGATTCTCCATATTCAGCTAAAGATGGAGATATTAGGATATTAAGTGGTAGTGATTATGTAGGCGTTGTGTTAAATAATATCAAAATAGCCGAAAGAAATTCACAAGTTTTAAATATGCCTTATGTAGAACAATTATTGATGTATCCAGTAGGCGAAAGCACTGTGCTTGAGTTTAAAACAAAAGAAAAGCTTAGTATTATTCCAGCGCTTACTAAAGATGATGGATTTGGATTAAGAATTAGAGTATTACCTAAGGCTAATAATCAAAATCTAGCAAATGGTGAAATTCAATACGCTGAAGAAAGTAATATTGATAATAAACTATATTCTATGATAGGAGTTTTAGTAGCTGTTTTATTAATGCTTGTATATGTAAAAAAACAACTTTCTAAAAAAATTAAAATTCCTAATTCAAATTCTAAGCAAAAAGTTGCAAATTTTTTAAATATCAACGAAAATCAAGCAGTAGTTGTGTGCGAAAAACAACTTGATAAAGATAATAAATTTATAGTAGTTGATTATGAGAATTCAAGATATAAATTAATAATAGGAAATACTAATATTTGGCTTGATGCACCAAGTCAAAGTGAAGAAAACTTTGAAACATATTTTGAAGAAAACAAACAAAAATTACAAAATATGATAAAGCAAAACGCTCTAAATTCATACAAAGAAAAAATCAGTAAAATATAAGGAGAATTAATGAGAAGAAATAGAAAAACTAAAATAACCTTATTTTTTTCTATAATTTTAATAGTTTTTATAGCTGCTTTTGTGGCATTTTCTAACACATTTGAAAGAGTTGCACCTACAATAAGTATAGAAAACAATAATAACGATACTATGTATTGGAATGGAAGAGATAAAATCATCTTAAAAGCAGAAGATAATCTCGGACTTAAAAATATAAAAATTGAATACTCAAAAGACAATGATGAGACTAAAAATATATTAATAAATAAAACAATAAATGCAAAAGATTTTACAGCAGAATTAGACTTACCAAAACCAAAATTTAACGAAAAGCTTGATAGATATACACTTTATATAAAAGCAAATGATAAAAGTTTATGGAACTGGTTTGGCGGAAATACAAGCGAACAAACAATAAATGTAATAGTAGATAACAAAAAACCTCAAGTAAGTGTAATAGCAAACTCATACAATATCACTCAAGGCGGTGCAGCTAGCGTGGTATTTTACGCACAAGATGATAATTTAACTGATTTATATATTGAAGTTAATAATCGTATATTTCAAGTAGCACCTTTTGTAAAAGATGATTATTATATCGCTTTAATAGCTTGGGATTTAAGAGATGGAAATGATTTTGAAGCTAGAATTGTAGCAAAAGATAAAGCTAATAATATTATTAAAGAAAGAATACCTTATTATTATTCTAATAAAAAATATAGAGTTTCAAATATTGAAGTAGGAGATAATTTTATAGATGGCAAGATTAAAGATTTATATGAAGCTAATTCTGATAATTCTTTAAATGATAGAGCTTTAATATTTGATTTTGTAAATGCAAAATTAAGAAGTGAAAATGAAAAAATCATTCACAAAATTACAAAAATAGTAAGCAATGAATTAGTAAATGATTTTAAACTAAATGCCTTTTTACCGCTTAAAAATGGAATGAAAGTTGCAGATTTTGGAGATCATAGATTTTATAAATACAACGGAAATCAAATAAGCGAAAGCTATCATATGGGGCTTGATTTAGCAAGTACAAAAATGGCTCCTATAACATTAAGCAATGATGGTAAAATAGTATTTGCTCAAGATAATGGCATATATGGATTAAACCTAATAATAGATCATGGATTAGGACTTTATACTCTTTATGGACATTGCACTAAAAAAAATGTAGAATTGGGCGATATAGTAAATGCTAAAACTACAATTGCAAATACAGGAACAAGTGGTTTAGCATTAGGTGATCATCTTCATTTTGGGGTATTAGTTCAAGGTGTTGAAGTAAGACCTGAAGAGTGGATGGATTCAAAATGGCTAAATGATAATGTTTTTGGCATTATCAAAAAAGCTAAAGAAATTATAAACAAAAAATAAGGAAACGAAATGTTACAAACTACAATAGCAAAAGAAGTAACAAATATAGGCATAGGACTTCATAAAGGTAGTGCTATAAAAATTACCTTTAGCCCACTAGATGCAAATAGCGGTGTAGTATTTCATAGAACTGATATTAATAAATATTATGAAGCAAATTATAAAAATGTAATAAATACAAAAATGGCTACCGTTATAGGGGATAACGACGGCTATATATCTACGATTGAGCATTTAATGAGTGCTGTTAGTTCTTATGGTATTGATAATTTATTAATTAGTATAGATACAAACGAAGCACCTGTTTTAGATGGCTCTGCGGCAGGTTTTTGTGCTATGTTAGATAGTGCAGGCATTAAACAACTTGATGCTAAAAAACAAATAATAGTAGTTAAAAAAGAAGTTAAAGTTCAAGCTGAAGATAAATTCGCAAGTCTTAGCCCAACAACTGCTCCAAGTTATGAATTTAGCATAGATTTTAAACACCCAGCTATTCAAAAACAAAACTATACCTACATAGTAAATAAACAAAATTTCATAAACGAAATTGCAAGTGCTAGAACTTTTGGATTTTTAAAAGATGTAGAGTATTTAAAATCAATCGGTTTAGCTTTAGGTGGTAGTTTAGAAAACGCTATTGTTTTAGATGATAATGGTATATTAAATCCTGAAGGCTTAAGATTTAGTAATGAATTTGTTCGCCATAAAATACTTGATGCTATTGGAGATTTATATATGCTAGGTAAGGCAACTTTTGCAAATTATAAAGCTCACGCAAGTAGCCATGATTTAAACCATAAACTAACTTTAGAATTATTAAATAATCCTAATGCTTATGAAATTGTTACATTAGATAGCGACACAAATAAAGATTTATTAAAGGCATTCACATTAAACTTTTAATTGTGCCTATGGCAGGACTTATCGGAATATATGATAAAAACAATTCTTTAATTAAAGAAATAAAATTAGAGAATAAAACAAGTGAGTCCTTGCCTACTCTTATGCAAGAATTATTAAATACTTATAGTTTTAGCGAATTAGCTTATGCTAATGGGCCTGGTTCATATATGGCTCTAAAAATAGTTTATGTTTTTTTAAGCACAATTGCACTTGTTAAAAACATTCCTTTAAAGGCTGTTAGTGGATTTACTTTTAGTAAAAACAATCTAATTAAAGCTAATAATAATTTATTCTTTACACAAGAAAATGGCAAAATAAAATTAATCAAAAATGATAATTATAAAGATGAGTTTTTTATACCACAAGAGTATAAATTTGATTTTTGTGAAAGTAATTTGCCTAATTATTTTCTACCTGCTATTTAGGATTAAAAATGAAAAATGAAATTATTTTAAAAACACCAGCAACAAGCGCTAATTTAGGTGCTGGATTTGATTGTTTAGGTTTAGCTTTAGATTTTTATAATAAAACTTTAATTAAAAGAAGCAATATCTTTAAAGTTTCTATAAAAGGCGAAGGGGAAGATAATCCTTATCTTAAAAAACACAATCTATTTATAAATATTTTTAATGAAACTTATCAAAAGCTAACCGGCAAAAAAGATACTTTTAGTTTTTCATTCATAAACAATATTCCTTTAAGTCGTGGTTTAGGAAGTTCTAGTTCAGTAATAATTGGAGCAATTACAAGTGCATACTATCTAGCAGGACTTAGCATAAATAAAGATAATATATTAAATAATGCTTTAGTGTATGAAAATCATCCTGATAATATTAGCCCTGCTGCTTTGGGTGGATTTGTGTGTTCTTTGGTTGAAGATAATGTCGTTAAATACATTAAAACCGATATTTTAGATGATGTAAAAGCAGTTGTTTGTATTCCAAATAAACCAATTTCTACGAATGTTAGTAGAAGTGCATTGCCTAAGCATTTAAGCCTTGCAGATACTAGCTTTAATATAAGCAGAAGCTCACTAACTACAGCAGCATTTATGAGTAAAAATTATGAAATGCTAAAATACTCAAGCTATGATAAATTACATGAAAATCGCAGAATGAAAGCAATCCCTGAGCTTTTTAAAATCCGTGAAATCGCTCGTAAAAATGGAGCTTTGATGAGTAATTTAAGTGGTTCGGGTTCTACATTTTTTAATCTTTGCTATAAAGATGATGCTAGTAAATTAAAAAATATATTAGAAAATGAATTTACTTCTATGAAAATCTTAGAACTAAACTTTAATAATACAGGCGTAATTTACGAATAAAGCAAATTCCTAATTCAAATTCTTTGAAATTTTTATGGAATTTGAAATAGGAATTAAGATTTTAATTCTTTAAATAAAAGCAAAGAATTAAACACAACAATAAGCGATGAAATACTCATAAGCATGGCACATAGAGCTGGATTTAAATGCAGATTAATCTCGCTAAAAATCCCACAAGCTAGAGCAATCCCAAAAAAATTATAAAAAAACGATATGAATAAATTTTGCTTAATTTTTGAATACGATTTATCAAAAATCTCAAAAAGTTTTTTGATTTTGATTAAATCATTTTCTAAAAGCAAAGCGTCGGCTTTATTTTTAGCAATCGCATTTGCCTTGCTAAATGATATTCCAAAATTAGCTTTTCTAAGTGCTTTTATATCATTTGCACCATCACCTACAAAAACAGAGCTTACACCTAATTGTGAGATTATCTCAGCTTTTTGCACAGGACTTACTCTATAATAGTATTCATCTATATTAAGCTTTTTAGCTAAATCCTCTACCTTGTTTTTGCTATCTCCACTAATTATTATTATTCTTTTTCCTAGTGATTTTAAAAACTCTATTAATTCTTTTGCGTTTTTATTTAGCTCATTTTCTAAAGTGATTTTGCCAATAAAGCCATCATTTTTATAACACATCAAATCATTTTCAAGGGGTTCTATCCTTACTTTTACGCTTTCATCTTCATAATGCAATACATTATCTTGCAAATAACTTTTGCCATTTAATGCTAAAAAATCATTAAAATTATTTGTAATACTTTTTGCTATCGGATGATTTTGCAAGTTTTCAATACTTGCGATTAGCCTAAAATCATCATAACTTAAATTATGTTTTATTGCTTGAATGTCACTTGTAAGTGTGCCTGTTTTATCAAATATAAAGCATTCTATGTCTTTTATAGAGCTTATTAATTCTGGATTTTTTAAAATTATCTTTTCTTTAAAGCATAAATTAATACAAATTGCTATCACCATAGGAATTGCAAGTCCTAAAGCACAAGGGCATGAAATTAACAGCACACTACTAACATAAAAAAACACCTTAGATGAATCTATAAAATACCACGAAATTCCTGTAATACTAGCAATTATACAAATGATTAATACAAAATATCTGCTAATTTTATCAACCATTTTAAAGGCTTTTAGCTCTTTATTGCTAGCTTTCATTGCTTCATCTTTTAATTTTTCAAGCGAGCTTTCATAATACTCACAACTTGCTCTCATCTTTAAAACTTCGCCATCATTAATGCTTCCTGCGTATATGAAATCTCCTGCTTTTTTAATTAGGCTTACACTTTCTCCACTTATAACGCTTTCGTTTATTAAAGTATCATTTAAGCAAATCCCATCTACTAATATTTCTTCGCCATTTTTTATAATTAATTCATCATTTATGTTTATTTCATTAGCTTTTTTAATTTCACCACTTGCTAAAGTAATGTTTGGAATTTCACTTGGAGCAATTAATGAATTGGCTTTTGCTTTTGCCTTGTTTTCAATAAATTTGCCAAGTCTAATCACAAAGCAAACAAAAGTACTTTCAAAAAAGAAATGATGATGAACGCTAAAAAATGAATAAAAATAATTTATGCTAATTCCAAGCACTACTAATAAATCCATTCCATAACTTTTATGAAATATCACTCTTTTATAAAAATCATAAGAAAGTAATATGGCAAAACTTGCAATCAAGCAAGAAATAAAAAAACCAAAATCAATAAAAGTTAAAACACTAAAAATAGCTAAAAATACTAATCTAGTGCCTTCATAGGTGTTTTTAGCTTTGATTTTATCAAGGCTAACTTCAAAGCCTAATTTTTTGATAGCAAAAATTAATTTCTCGCTATCAAAATCATCATCTACACTAAATTCGCCAAATTTATTTATGAAATCAACATTCGCTGTCAAAGCGCCTTGTTTTAAAGCAGCTTGTTTTATAGAATTCGCACAATTTACGCAATGCATTCCGTTTATAAAAAGTTTTATATTTTTCAAATTATCTCCTAAAAAATATAAGTTTCTCCATCTTCTGGAATTAAAACTCTATTGTTTAAATTATTTTTATTTACAAAATCTCTTAAATCATTTCTAGTTAAAACACAATGATTTATTGCTTCTAAATGAACGGCTATTATTTTACTTGTTGATATTTTTGCAATATTTTTAATATCGTTTTCATTCATAATAATACTATCAT
This sequence comes from Campylobacter sp. Cr9, assembly GCF_020138295.1. NCBI lineage: Bacteria > Pseudomonadati > Campylobacterota > Epsilonproteobacteria > Campylobacterales > Campylobacteraceae > Campylobacter > Campylobacter sp. Cr9. The sequence continues at coordinate 12,185 of NZ_JACGBH010000015.1, forward strand.
CAAATCCTAAAACCTTAGCATTTCCTGCATTTACAATGACAATATCATGATTTTGTTTTAAAGTATTTACAACATCAGCCGTTAAAACACTATCTCCTATCAAATACACACTTTTACAATCTTTTGCACTAAAAACAATTCCCATAGTATCGCCTAAAAGTCTTGCTAATTCATCATTTTTATATATTTCTTCACTTCCATGCTTTGCTTTTGTTTTTCTTAATTTTACTCCTTGAAATTCTAAACTATCATTTAAAATCTCAATATCATTAAAGCCATATTGTTTTATAAACTCATAATCTTGTTGATTTTGAACTATCATTTTTAGATTTTTATTCATTTTCAAACATGCAAATTCATCAATATGATCTAAATGATTATGAGTAATTATTACAGCATTAACATTACTTAAAACTTCTTCAAGACTAAAAGGCAAATCCACTAAAGGATTTTTCAAATGCGAATTATAAGTATTTGCAAATCCTTCATAAGAGCCTTTTGGTGCCAACATAGGGTCTATTAAAAAACAGGTATTATTGATTGTAATTTTCACACATGCACTTCTAATTAATTGAACTTTTGTATTCATAATTTCTCCTTAGATAAAATTAAAAATACATATTAATTTTTTTGAAAATAATTGTCAATTACTTACTTTTTTGTAAGTATTGCAAAGCTTCTTCGCTTAATAAATGATAGGTATTATTTTCTTGCATTATTTGAGTTCCGATTTGCTGAAAAATCATAATAGCTTTTAACATTTCTTTTCCTCTATTTGTAAGAAAATATTCTACCTTTAAAGGATAACCATCATAATTTATTTTATCTATTAAGCCATCTTCTTTTAGCTCTTTTAGGTGTTGAAGGAGCATTTTTTGGCTAATTCCAATTATTTCTTTTTGCAATTTTGATAAAGATGCATTACCTAAACTTAATTGAAAAATAATTATGCTTTTCCACTTTCCGCTTATAGTTTTTGCTGCAACTTGCAAAGGACAAGTGATTGTTTTCATAATAACTCCTTTAATAAATATTACATAATTAAAAACATTAATTCAATACAAACAAAAAAGTAAGTAATTTACATTATTTATAATATGTATTAAAATTATTAAAACTAAAGGAGCTAAAATGAATACTTTAATTCACGAGCCTATCAAAAAACATTGCGAACATTCACACGATCATTCACACGAACACTCGCATAATCACTCACATAGTATAGATTTTTCAAAAAATAAAAAGGCTTTATTGCTTAGCTTTATAGTAACTTTTGTAATTATGATAGTTGAAGTAATTTATGGATATTTAACTAATTCTTTAGCTTTAATTAGTGATGCGTTGCATATGATAACACACGCATTTGCATTAATAATTAGCTATTTTGCAATAATTTTAGCCAAGAAAAAAGATGATTTTAAAACTTACGGATATTATAGAGCTGAGATAATTGCTGCTTTTATTAATGCTATATTAATAGCCATTTTTACACTTTTTATAATTTATGAAGCAATAGAAAAACTATTAAATCCAAGCGAAATTGATATTTCTACAATGCTTATCGTAGCTAGTTTTGGAACATTAGCAAATATTATTAGTGCTTTATTATTAATGAAAGCAGATACAAATAATTTAAATATTAAATCAAGCATAATTCATATGCTAAGCGATTTGCTTAGCTCGGTTGCAATTATTGTAGGTGGAATTATCATTTATTATACTAATTTTTATTTTATTGATACGATTTTGGCTTTAATGATTGCTTTAGTTATTGCTAAATGGTCTTTTAATCTTTTTAAGCAAAGTTTGGATATTTTACTTGAAGGCTCTTTTATTGAAATAAATAAAATAAAAGAATTTATCTTAAGCAAACACTCTAGTATAAAAGATATTCGTGATATTCATATTCACTCAATCTCGCAAGATTATCACATACTAACAGCTCATATAATAATTGATGATTTAAATAATTTTCAAAATATTATAAAAGTTCTTTCACATTCGCTAAAACATGAGTTTAATATTCATCACATTACAATTCAACCTATTTTAAATTCTTAGAATTTAAAATAGGAATTTAGCAATCTTAATAATCTTTTCTAGTAAATACAAAGCCTTGCATTAAGCATCTTGCAGTTCTAATCACGCTTACGCTTTCATCATCAATAAAGCCTGTAATTGTGCCACTTGGATGAGCTATTACTAATTCGTTAGAAAAATTACTTAAATGCTCGTTAATTAATGTTCCTTTTGTCTTTGCAGCCATTGAAATACATACCGTTCCAGTAACTGCAATTGATGGGTGTGGGCGTTGCATACTCATCATTCTAACGCATACATTAACACTATCTTTACTAATCTTAGCACCATTTGTAGCTTCATAATCTTGCACGAAATCTACTAAACAAGCTTTAGGAACTGAAGGGTTTTTCGCTGTTGCTTCTTCTTTTTTCGCTAAGCCTATTAACTCACTTGCTATACTTCTTACTTCTTCAATTTTATCAAGCTCATTTTGTGGAATTTCTCCGTATAAATCGCCACTTAATAAATCTTTAGCCTTCATAAATACAAGTGCGGCTCCTGCATCAACTATACTAATCTCAATATTGCCAAAACTTGTATTTACTACTTGCTTAGCTTCTTTAGTTGGCAATAAGCCTTTATTCATAGAGCCTTCAGGATTAATAAAGCCTAATTTAATCTCACTAGCACTATTAGGAACTCCTGCTATTTTTGTATCGCCGTCTGGATTAAAACTCTTTAAATCATCGCTTAGTTTAAATCTAGCTTTTAAATACTTATTTGTATTAGTGTTTAGTATCCTAACGCAAATAATATTATTTTCTAAATCGCATTCATCTTTAATAATTATTTTTTCATACATTTTAGGATTATTTAAATCAATTAAACCCAAGTCATAAGCAAAAGCACCAACACAAGAACTAATATTTCCACAATTGCTATTAAAATCAACCACTTCTTTATCAATACTAACTTGAGCAAAAGTATAGGTTAATTCATCGTTTTTAATATCAACAATAGCCACCTTTGAAGTTACCGAAGCAGCACCACCAAGCCCATCAATTTGCTTTGTAGCAGTTCCCATTACATCAGGCAAAAACTCGCTCCATTTTTCTCTTGCTGGCATATCTTTTTCATAAAAACAAACAGCCTTAGATGTCCCACCTCTATAAATACTACATTTAAACTTTCTCATTAAATCTCCTTTATATAAATAAATCCGTCCATTATTCTTCTTGCACTTCTTTTAAGTCCAACACCTATTATTTTACCATTTTTTATTTCAACACTAACGCTTACAACACCTAAAAAGTGTTTAATTCTTACATCTTGAATGCCATTTTCTATCATTTTTAATTCGCTTAACTCATTTGCTAAAGTTCCAACTTCTAGTGCTGCAACAGCTAAATTATAAAGCCCACTAGCAGGTGAGCTTTTGTGAAGATTTCTAAGGCTTAAAACCCTAATTCCTATATCAAATTCTTCCTTGTTATCGCTTTTAAAAATAGCAGCTATTTTTGGAATTGCTTGATTTTCGTTTAACTTGCTTTCATCTTCTGCAAAGCCTAATTTTATAGTGTAAAAATCTCTTAAATTATTTAATTTTTCTAAGCTTAAATCCTTACTAAATTCATCATAATTTTTAGAAAAATCCAAATCAAAATCAAGTCCATTTACATATAAAAATGGATTTATTAAATCAAGTAATGTCGCTCTAATACCATTAAAATCACTAATTTTACCTAGTGGATATTTTTCTTTTGTTTGTTCACCACCTGCATCCTTTATAAATACATTAGCAAGCGAGCAAGTGCCATTTACTCCTTGCATTATTTCATCACCTATTTCAGCAAACTCGCCATTTTTTAGCTTCGTGCGAACTTCAATGATTTTTTTAATATTTGTATTAAAAATCCTAACACAAACATTACTAGCTCTACTATCAAAACTAAATAATTTTTCATTAATTGCATACGCTGCAACAGCTGCTATTAAATTACCGCAAGTGCCTTTGCTATCAACACTATCCTTCATCACACCGACTTGATAAAATTCCCATTCAATATCATAATTTTTATTATTAGTTTGTTTAATTACACAAACTTTATTAGTAGATGATATCGAACCACCTAATCCATCAACTGCGTTTTGATTTACACAATCTATTGCACCTTTAAAGATATTTGCCCATAATTGCTTATCTTTAGGCAAATCGGCTTCATTAAACATAAGCCCTCTGCTAGTGCCACCCCTATAAACACTGCATTTAAGTTTCATCTTTTATCCTTTATATTTATTTTCTATTTCCATCCATTTATCAAACTCGCAAATTCTATTGCGCTCTTTCATAGATATCATTAAATGCTCTGCATTTGCTGTTGTGCCAGTAGTTTTTAAATGATTTAATAAATCATTCATACCCTTAACTGCAGCTTTTAGCGTTGCATTTGCATAAAGAACTATATTAAAGCCCATTTTTTCTAATTCATCATTTGTTAATATCGGAGTTTTTCCACCTTCTACCATATTTGCTATATGATAGCCTTTTACTAATTTTGGTAATTGCGCCATTTGCTCAACACTAGTAGGCGCTTCAATAAATAATATATCAGCCCCGCTTTCTAAATAAGCATTAGCTCTAGCAATAGCATCATCAAAGCCATTTACAGCAATAGCGTCAGTTCTTGCGATTATTAAAGTATCGTATTCTAAAGCGTCTTTGCAAGCTTTAATTTTAGAACACATTTCTTCTTGACTTATAATCTTTTTACCTTCAAAATGTCCGCATCTTTTAGGAAGTTGTTGGTCTTCTAGTTGAAGTGCTGCTATTTTGTTTTTAGAAAATTCTTTTGCTGTTCTATAAACATTTAAAGCATTTCCGTAACCATTATCTATATCTGCAATTACGGGAAGATTTGTTGCATCGTTTATTCTTTTTGTATTTTCTAGCATTTCATTCATGCTAACTAAACCTATATCAGGATAGCCAAACTGCATATTTGCCATACCTGCACCCGTTGCATACACTACATCAAAACCTGCTAACTCAATAAGTCTTGCATATAAAGCATTTGCAGCTCCGGGTGCAACTAATAATTTGTTTGATTTTAAAGCTTCTCTTAATATTTTTGCTTTCATGAAACACTCCTTTTTGTTATAAAGTGTTTCATATTAACATAAAATAATAAAACTTTATTTTTTAAATAGCTTTTAAATATTAAAAGCTATCTTTTTTACTAAAAATTTCAATTATGTAAGAAATAATAAACATAATAATAACAGGAACAATCCAGCCAAGCATTGATGAATAAAATGGCAAGATATTTAAAAACTTATCAATTCCTAAATAAGTCAAAATTTTAACTTCATTAATACTTAAACTTGAACTATCAATTGCATTTAATATACCTATAAATGCTGCAGTATAAACGCTAAATCTATAAATAATCTTGCTCTCATTTATTAAATTATTTATTAAAGATAAGATTATTAAAACAATAGCAATAGGATAAATAGCAATTAATATAGGAATACTAACTTTTAAAATCTGAGTTAAACCTTGAATAGATAATAAAAAGCTAGCAACAACCCAAACAATAACCCAAGTTTTATAAGAAATCTTAGTAACGCTACTAAAATAACTTGCACTTGAGCCAATTAATCCTATTGTAGTTGTAAGACAAGCAAGTAAGGCTGTAATTCCTAAAATAAATCTTCCAAAACTTCCAAATAAATCATTGCTAATTAAAGATAATAAAACAGCTCCATTACTAGCGTCTTTAAAGGTATTGCCATAAACATATCCTAAATATCCTAAAGCAAAATAAACTATTATTAAAATAACTCCTGAAAATAAACCTGCTTTTATAGTAAGTAATGATAATTGATGTTTGTTTTTTACTCCTAAAGATTTTAAAGCACCAACAACGCTAATTCCAAAAACTAAAGCTGCAAGTGCGTCCATAGTCTGATAACCTTCAACAAAAGCTGAAGCAACAGGATGATTAATATAATTTGCATTAGGTTCTGCAATATTAACTTCTGCTAACACAAAAGCTGATATGAAAAATACTGCTATTAAAATAAGTAAAGCAGGTGTTAAATACTTTCCTAAAGTATCTAAAATAGTGCTTGGATTTAAACATATATAATAATTAAGTGCAAAATAAATAAAACTATAAAAAGCTAAAAAATATATATTATTTTCACTAGGAATAAATGGTAAAATCATTATTTCATAAGGCATTGTGCTAGCCCTTGGAATTGCCACTAAAGGACCTATTGTAATATAAATAGCGGCTACAAAAATGATAGCAAACGATACATTCACCCTACTAGCTAATTCTTTTAGCGTTCCTGCCTTAGCAACTGCTGCAACACCTAAAACAGGTAAAGCAACTCCGGTTACACAAAAAAATAAAATTGCTAAATAAAAATTACTACCTGAATCAACTCCTAATTTTGGTGGTAAAATGAAGTTTCCTGCACCAAAAAACATAGCAAATAGCATTAATGCTACAACATAAAATTCTTTTTTTCCTATTTTTGTCATAATTCTCCTTGGATTTTTATAAAAGTGTTCTAACGCCTTTTGCGTTAGGTTCGCTCAAAATTCCTTGCTTTTCGCATTGCTCTACGATATTAGCAGCTCTATTGTAACCTATGTTTAATTGGCGTTGGATATAAGAAATACTTGTTTTTCCACTCTCTTGCATTATCCTTACGGCTTCATTAAATAATTCATCAACATTATCATTATCGCTTTTTACATAGGTTTGAGTGTAGCTTGAATCTTGCAAAATACTTTCATCATAATTTGCTTTTTCTTGATTTTTTAAATGTTCTACAACTTTAATTATTTCTTCTTCACTAGCAAATGGAGCGTGAAGTCTTACTATTTGGCTTGTTCCTGGTGGGGTAAATAAGCTATCTCCACGACCAAGTAAGCTCTCAGCTCCTTTAGAATCTAAAATAACCTTACTATCAACTCCCGTTCCAACCTTATAACTTAATCTACTAGGTAAATTTGCCTTAATAAGCCCTGTTATAACATCTACGCTAGGGCGTTGCGTTGCTACTATTAGATGAATTCCTGCTGCTCTTGCCATTTGTGCAAGTCTTGCGATATAAACTTCTACTTCTTTTCCGCTAGTCATCATCAAATCAGCCAATTCATCAATAATAATTACAATATAAGCAAAAGGCTCAAGCCCTATTTTAGGAGCTTTTTCGTTAAAGCTTTCAATGTTTTTTGTCTGAACGCTAGCCATTAGCTCATACCTTCGCTCCATTTCTGCAACCATATTTTTTAAAGCTAAAGTAGCTTTTTCTGCTCTCGTAATTACTGGAGTTAGCAAGTGTGGAATATCGTTATACATTGAAAACTCAAGCATTTTAGGGTCAATCATCAAAAACCTTAAAGTCCTTGGGCTATTTCTATATAAAAGACTTAAAATCATAGCATTAATTCCAACGCTTTTTCCACTTCCTGTTGTTCCTGCAATTAATAAATGTGGTAAGCGTTTTAAGTCGGTTACAAAGGTATTTCCAACTATGTCTTTACCTAAAGCTATTGTTAATTTACTTTTGCTTTTTGCAAATAATTCATCTTCAAAAATAGTTCTAATATTTATTGTTTGTGAAGTCTTATTTGGGATTTCAATACCTACTACATCTTTTCCTGGAATTGGTGCTTGAATTCTAATGCTTGTTGCTTTAAGTGCCATTGCCAAATCATCTGCTAAGCCTGAAATTTTACTAAGTTTCACATCAGCAGCAGGTCTAAACTCAAATGTAGTAACCACAGGACCCCAGTAGGTTTTAACCACATCTCCATCAATCTTAAAATGCTTTAATTTTGCTAAAAGCTCATTAATCTTTTCATCAAGTTCATCTTCATTTATTATGATTTCTGTTGTTTTAGCCTTGTCTAATAATTCTACGCTTGGTAATTCAAAATCTTTAGGGATTTCTACTGCACCAAGTTCAAGCTCACTTAAGATAGCTTTGTTTTCTGCTAATTCGCTTAAAATTTCTACTTTTTTACTAGATTTTGGAACAAAACTCTGGCTTTCGTTTTCAGCAACCACTACAACATCGTTAAAGGTGCTAGAATTTGAAATAGGAATTTCGTTTTCTTCTATTTCTTGAATTTTTTCTTCTACTTGTGGTTTTTTAATTATTTTGATTTCATCTTTATCATTGATTTTATTAATTAAAGGCTCTAACACAATTTTTGGCTCACTTACGCTTACGCCCTTATCGTTTGTAAAATTAATCTTTGTTTTTTCATCTATTATTTCTTTTTCTACTTTAGGAGATTTTACAAATCTAATATCGCCTAAATCACTTAAAACCTCTTCTTTTGCACTTGTTTTAGTTTGTTTTTTAGGCTTTTCTTCTTTTTTGATTGTTTTTGGTTTTTCTTTTAACTTAAAAAGATTTTTAAAATCGTATTTTTTATTAAATAAGGCATATATAAAAGAATAATTACAATATATCAAAACAAAAACTAATAAAAGAAATAAAATAATATTAACCCAACCAAGAATACTAATTAAACCTAAATTAAAAACATTAGCAAAAGGTAAAGCCAAAATAAGCAAAATACAAAATATATTCATAGTATATTTTAAAGCCACTTTAAAAGGATTATAAATATATAAAAACGCTCCTATAAAAGCTATAAAAAATATATAAGAAGCGCTTCCAAGACAAAATCTTAAAGCTTTATTAAAATATGAACTAACAATAAAAATCCCATTAGCTTCGGGTAAAAATAACCCGAAACTTAAATAAAATAATATAAATGCAGTAAAAATAAATATAAGTTCTTTTTTCATCTTACATATAATTTAATAAGCTTAGTTTAGAAACTTGCGCTGTTGCTTGTAAAGTAGCTTGTAAAGTAATTGTCGCTTGCATTAGCATAAGTTGGCTTTCTGCAGGATCGGCATTAATTACATCGGCTTTTACTTGATCAACATTTACTTTCATTAAATTTGCTCTATCTTGAGAGTTTTGAATACTTGTTTGAGTTGCTCCTATTTTTGTATGAATTTTATTAATATGATCTTGTATATGGTCAATTCTTTTTAAAGCACCTTGAATACCAACGCTCTTTAATAACTCTGGATTATCACTATCTGCTCTATAATTTCCATTCCTAACTGCTTCTATCATTTTGTCTAAATCTTTAATAATATCAACATGACTTTCATCAATTATTAGGCTTGAGTTTGTATTGAAATTAAACAAATCTCCTTTTTTAGTGCCTTCTTGTATAGGATTTCCATTAGCGTCAGTTCCGAAATCAAATTCATCAGCATTCATAGTATTAGCATCAAATATAGCTAAATCTATCTTAGTTGTAGTTGCTCCTTTATCAGTTAAAGTCATTTGGCCTCTTTCATTAAGCCCTACATCAACTGCATTTTTAGAGCTAATTAATAAACTCTCTAACTCAGCCTTATCTGCATCATTTAAAATCATAGGAGAATTAGCTTGATTAGGATATTTTGGAACCAATTGATAATCTCTTGTAGGAATATTATCAGTAGCAAACATAGAAATAACATCTCCTAATTGCTTATAAGTTATGTCTTTGTTATCAGTTTTAACACTATCTGAAATATGCTGATTATGATCATATACAACATTCGTAATTGGCATAGTTACGGTTCTATCTTGTCCGTTTTGTCTATAATTTGCAGTTACCGTTCCTTGAGTTATATTAAAATCTATTGAATAATGAACCTTATTTTTTGAAGTAATTTCAAGCTTTAATATACTATCAGGTCTTGTATTATCATTAGGATTTAATTTAATAGCACCTTGGGCTGTATTTACTAATTTTGTTTCATCTGTTGCTACATTTTTGTTTTTATCTATTTGAGATATATTTGAACTTAATACATTATCTTTTTTAGCAAATAAAGACCTTGAATAATCAATTCCATCGCTAGTAAAAGAAGTATCAATATTACCCGTATTTGTAAATTCTAAAACAAAAACATTATCATTATTTCTTAAATCACTAGGATCACTTACACTTGCTCTTTGTGAATTTACAGGTTGTGGAACTACTGGAAGCGTTGGAACTGGCATTAAATCTTTTGGATCAACAGGTTTTCCAGCTGCAGCTGCTGCATTAGTAACTTGCTCGTTATGTGCTACTGCTGCATTTACAGCATCAATTTCTGCTTGTGTAGGTGGTTTTGGTGGATATATTTGACCAAAATCACTAGCTTGTGCTGTGCTAGCAAACATAGAAAAATTAATTTGACTTTCTTTGTTTTTTAAATCAGTGATTTCAATAGTTCCATTTTTGCTAAGTGTAACATCTACTACTTTATTTTCTTTAGTATTTCCATAAAGTTCGCCGATTTTAGTAAGCATAGCCCCTACACTTTCATTTGCTTCCATTTTAAACTTAGCCTTAAAGCTTTCTCCATTTCCTTTAGTGCCACGAACATAAAAATAAGTATCAGGAAATCTAGCTCCATCATTATCTAAAAAATGATCATTTACATTTAATTCTTTATTATCATTATTAGGTTTTAAGTAGTTTTTACCTATTAAATCTCTTATTTTATTATCTTGAGTTATATAATGCACTTCTTCAGGTTTATTTATATCATATCTTCTATCAACCAAACGAACATTGGTGCTTATAACTTTCTTATAGTCATTATCAACACCTTTAATTAATTCTTGACCTGAGATATTGTATTCTGTATAAACATTCGAGCCTAATAAAACTTGCATATTTTCATTATTTCCAAAATAATTTCCTTTTTCATCAAAAGGCTTAGTTCCTATGCTAGTTCCACTAAATAAGTATTGTCCGTTAATGCTTGTATTCGCAATATTTACAATATGATCTCTTATTTTTTGTAAGTCATTTGCTAAAGCGTTTAATGAAGTATCTGAATGAACCTCGTTTGCACTTTGAATTAATTTATTTTTAAATTGATCAAGCGACTTACTCATCTCATCAATTGCTTTATCCGAGTTTTTAGTAATATTTATAGCCTTACTTGCAGCTTCGCTGATTTGTTGAAAAGTAGCTAATTCATAAACAAGTCTTGAGCCTTCTGAAAACATACCAGCATCTTCGTAAGAATTTGAAATCTTTAAGCCACTTGATAATCTATTATTAGCATCATTGATTAAATTTTGTTGGCGTTGAAAATTATTTAAATTTTGAGAGTAAATATAAGAGCTTGTTATTCTCATTTTTGTTTCCTTGTTTAAAAATTTTTAATTATATCGGCTAAAAAATTATTTTATTAAGTCTAAAACTTCGCTAGGTGTGTTTGCAATGCTAAAAATTTTTAATGATTCTTCATCAATTGCACCACATTTTAAAAGAGTATTTTTAAAAAACTCAACCAAAGGTTTAAAAAATTCTTCATTATATAAAATGATTTGATAGTTTCTTAATTTTGTTTGAGCTAGGGTTAAAACTTCAAATAATTCATCTAATGTTCCATATCCACCAGCACAAACAATCATTACATCATTTTGCATTAAAGCTTTTTTTCTTAAAGATAAATCGCTATGCTCAATAGATTTAGTGCAATATGGATTTAGCTTTTGTTCCATTGGAAGTTTTATATTTATTCCAACGCTTTCAACACCACCAACTAAAAAAGCAGCCTTATTTGCAGCTTGCATAATACCGCCACCGCCACCTGTTGTAATTGAATAGCCATTTTTTGCCAAAACTTCACATAAAGCAAAAGCTTCCTTATAATATTTACTATCTTCATTAAATCTAGCAGAGCCAAAAATTGTAACCGATTTCATCTAAGACTTTCTAACCTTTCTTTTTTATCTCCGATTTTAGTTATTTGAACGCCGAAGTTTCCATCTACAATAACAACTTCACCTTCAGCAAAACATTTATCTCCTACTAAAATCTCAAGTGGGTCATTTGCTAATTGATCAAGCTCTATAACTGAACCTATATCCATTGTTAAAACATCTTTTAATAACATTTTTTTACTTCCGATTCTTACTCTAATAGGAAGTTTTACATCCATTATTAAACCTATGTTTTTAAGCTCGCCTAAGTCCATTTTAGAAGCACTTGCCTCACTTTCTTTGTTAGAATTTGAATTCGGATTTAAGAGTTTGTAAGCTTTTTCATTCATTGCTAAGCTAACTTGCTCATTAAGTCCATTAATACTTACATCATAAAAATAAATTTTATGAAATTTTGATAAGTCGCATTCATCGGTTAAAAAATCGCAAGATTCTAATGAAAAATTCATCTTAGGTAAATCTTTTTGAGCGTTTAATGAAGTTGAAAATGCTGAAAATATATTATTAATAGCTTCTTTACTTGCATCAAGCTCATCATTTCCTAAGTTTTCATTCATAGAAATTTCTTCTTCGCCCATCATCCATTCAGAAATAGCACTCATTAAAACAGGGCTTGAAAGAAAAGCAAATTCCTTATCATCGCTTTTAAAAACAGCTTTTAAAATAGGTGGTTTTAAAGCATTATTTTTAATATCAAACTCACTATAAGAACTAAACTTAGCACTCTTTCCAGTAAGTCCTTCAATAGTAGCTATACATTCATTTACAAATAGACCTAAAAACTCATCAATCATTTATATTATCCTCATCTTCCATAGCCGATTCTTCTTGAATTTCTACAACCTTATCAAATTCTGCAGCCTTAGTTTTACGCTCTAGTTCGTAAGTTTCAAGAATATTTTTAACCTCATCTTTATCTGTTTTAATTAAATCTAAAATCTTTATTGATTTTTGGTATCTATGTATTCCAAATTGAGCTAAAAACACATCTTTTCCATCAACACTTACGATAGCCTTATCATCTGCATTTCTATTTAATTTAATAATATTACCATTTTCAAGACCTAAAAACTCTTCAACACTAATAAAAGCCTTGCCTAAAATAACTTCATATATCATATCAGCACGGCCAACAAGGGTTTTTATCTCTTTATTTCTACTTTTTTTAGCACTCGTTTCACCTAAAATAACATCACGATTTGCAAGACGTCCTAATATAGGCTCAAGATAAATTACAGGATAGCATATATTAATCATACCACTATTATTTCCTATGGTAAGCTCCATAACAACCATTATTACGATTTCGTTTTGGCTTACTATTTGAACAACGCTTGGGCTACTTTCTTTAGCTTCTACGCTAGGATACATATCAGTAATTATTGACCAGCTTTCTTTAAGCTTACTCATCATAATTCTTAAAATACTATCAAGTAAGTTGATTTCAATATCTGTTAATTCTCTATTTTTTTCGCTACCTTCACCTGCTCCACCTAATAATTTATCAATCATAGGAAAGGCAATACTTGGATTTATTTCTAAAACGCAAGTTCCATCTAAAGGCTTTATTGAAAATACGTTAAAGCTAGTAGGATTAGGTAAAGACATCAAAAACTCACCATAAGTCATTTGATCAACCGAATGAAGCTTGATTTCAACCATTGATCTCATTATTTGTGAAATTTGAGTTGCAAGGCTTCTTGCTAATTTATCATGAATGCCTTTTACTGCACGAAGTTGCTCTTTACTAACACGATTAGGACGCTTAAAATCATATATTATTATTTGTCTTTCATCGTTTTCTTTCTTTGCTTCCGTTACAACATCGGTTGAATCAACGGAGTTAAGTAGAGCGTCTATTTCTTCTTGAGATAAAATATCAGCCATTCATTAGCCTTTTTCTTAATGTATTAATCACTCTTGTTTGCAATTGACAAACCCTCGATTCGCTAACTTGCAAAATCTCACTAATTTCTTTTAAACTAAGTTCTTCGTAAAAATATAATTGAATTATTAATTGTTCTCTTTCGTTTAATGTTTCTAAAATTTCACTAATTTGCTCTAATAAATTTTCTCTATCAAGCCTTTCGTTTGTATCTTCATTGCTAAGAACTTCTAATTGTTCATCAAGTGGAATAACATAGCTAATAGAATTAGCAATTCTTGCTTCTTTTATCTTTTCAATATCTATACCTAATTCATTAGCTAAGTATTCATCACTTGGTTCTTCATCATTATCATTTATATAATCATTTATTAGTTTTTCTACATCTTTTACTATTTTTCTATTGTTTCTACTTAAAGTATCAAGACTTCTTAAAAAATCAAGCATAGAGCCATATACTCTTTTTCTAGCATAACCCCAAAAATTATCATTTTGCAAATCATCATATCTTCTTGCTAACTTAATTAATTCTTCAGTTCCAACGCTAATTAAATCATTTACATCAATACTAGCAGGCAAACGCTCCTTTAGTCTAAAAGCCATAGCCCTTAAAGCAGGTTGATATTTTATCGCTAGCTCATCTTGTGCGTTTTTTATAGCACTAGCGTAAGCATTAAGCCGCCTTTGCATTATGTTTCCTTAAAGGTTTTTGTTTTGTTTGTTTTTTAATTATATCTAATTCACTTTCTACGCTTTGAATAATTTTATCCATTCTATTTTCTCTAATTTCTAGCTCTTTTATAAAATGGTTAGTATTTACTTCGTAAGTATGCTTATCAAATGACCTTGTGCCAAGCTTTTTTGCATCTATGAAATTAATTACAATTAAATGGATTAATATATAAAATACAAAAGTTGTAAATATAGTAAATCCTATTATCATAAATGGGTCATCTATCTTAAATACTGCACAAATAAAACCTATAAAAAACCCACAAACAGTAAAAAATGCAATATAATTATCGGTTCTCATTAAGCTTAAATCCTATCAATTAGCCTTTTGAAAAAGCTTTTAAAATTTCTTGAATCAGAGTCTTTAAGCACATTTCGTTCCAATTTTGATAAAAGATTATTAACAATCTTTTTAAGCTGATTTGTCTCTCTTGATGAACTTTGAGAAAACAATACCCTACTTTTTATGCAATCAATTACATTTTGAGAACTTTCTAAATAACCTAAATATTTTAATTCAGGATTATTTTTAATGTTTGCAGATGCAACTTTTGAAATATTTGCAAATAAATCAAGTGCTTCTTTTTCACTTTTAACAACATTAAAAATCATTAAAAAATCACGCCTTACTTCAGATGTTACTTTAATCGTAGCATAAGCATCAGTAATTGCAGCAGGATCAGGTGTAGTAACTACTATAACTTCATCAGAAATTTCTAAAAAGTGTAAAGTTGTCCCACCAATTCCAGCACCAGTATCAATTATTAAAAAATCTAAATCTTCTAATAATTCAGCATCATCTAAAAAAGCGTCAAAATAATTTGAATTATTATATTTTAAAATCTCTCCGCCACTATCTCCTGGAATAAGCTTTAAATTTGGCTTTACAACCTTAATAATATCAGCTAATTTACATTCGCCTTTTAATACATGAAGTAAGTTTTTGCCTATTTTTACATTTAATATTACATCTAAATTAGCAAGTCCTATATCAGCATCAAACAAGCCAACCTTATAGCCATCATTTGCTAAAAGATTTGCAATATTTGCACTTACAGTGCTTTTACCAACACCACCTTTTCCACTTGTAACAGCTATAAATTTTGTGTTTTTCTTATTTACTTTATGCTCATTTTTCATAAGCTCTTTTAATCTATCAGCTTGTGTTTGCATAATTTATCCTTTAAATCCGTCTAAAACGCATTTTATTAAATACTCGCTATTAGCAACTACTATATCATCAGGCACATTTTGACCTGTTGAAAAAAACGAAACAGGCTTCTTAACATTGAAAATAAGTGAAAAAATATTACCAAAAGCCCTAGTTTCATCAAACTTAGTAAGTATTAATGTATCAATTTTTAAAACATTAAACGCATTATAAGTATGTTCCATATCATCATACTTCATACCTGCATTTAAAACCAAGGTTACTTCAATTTCACTTTGACTAGCTTTTAAAAAACTTTCTAGCTTTTCAATCTTTGCTTTATCATATTGTGAATTTCCTGTTGAATCAATCAAAACCACATCATATCCACTTAAAGACTCAAGGCTTTTTTGTAATTCTTCTTGAGTATTTACAAAATGAATTGGTAGCATCATAGTAGTTGCGTATTCTGCTAATTGCTCTTTTGCCCCTAGTCTAAAATTATCTAGTGAAATTATGGCAGTTTTATATCTTTTAACACCATAAGCATATCTATGAGCTAATTTAGCTAAAGTTGTGGTTTTTCCAACTCCAGTTGGACCTACTAGCATTATTATTTTTTGTTTTCTAATAGGAGAATCTACCCTACATGGAATCATACTTTTAAGCAAGGTTGTAAAATATCTATTAATAGCGTCTTTATTAGCTAACAATGCTTTAGGCATATTTTTAAGAGTTGCTCTCATAATTTCGTTTAAATGGCATTCTAGCATATCGCTTTTTTTGGCTTTATCATAAATTAGAGCAAATTCAGGTGGGATTTCAAGATTATTTCTAGCAGGTGCAAGCTCACCCCATCTCATACTCATTAAATAATCAACCTTGCTATTTAACTCATTTAATAATTGCTTATCATCTTTTACTTTTTGGCTTTGAGAATTTGAATTAAGCTTTAGTCTTAAAGGTTCTTTTTTGATGATGTTTTCTTCTACCGGCTCAATCCTTTTTTCAAATTCTTTTACGCTGTTTTCGTATTGCATAACAGCTCTTTTATTTACTAAAGGCTTTTTTTCTTTCGTATCATCAATAGCAACAACTACTTCAACTAAAGCAGGACTTGTAGGAGTTCTTCCTTCTACTTGAGTAATTGTTACAATCTCTGCATCATCACCATAAAAATCTCTAACATAAGCTAAATAATCCTGACCTTTTTCTACTCTAAAACTATCTTGCCTAATTGCCATTTTAATTCCTTACATTGTTCCTAATACTAACGTTATGCTAATCCTATCATTTGCTCCCTTATGTGGCAAGGTTAATCTATCATCACAATAGGTTTTTTCACTAAAATAAATAATATCTAAATCAAGTGTTCTAGGTGCGTTTTTAAAACTTCTTTTCCTATGAAAAATATTTTCATAATGTTGCAAGACTTTTAGCAATTCTCTTGCATGCAAGCTAGTTTTAACAAACATTAAAGCATTTGTAAAATCCTTTTGCTCTTTGTATCCAAATGCTTCATTTATCAATAAAGATGAAGTTTGAATTATTTTTATTCTTCTATCATCTTGTATTTTTCTAAATAATTTTACAAACCTTTCACACTCAGGCTCTATATTGCTTCCAAGAGAAACTAAGGCTAAATATTTATATCTTTTATCATCTTTCGTAAAAAAAGGATAATATTTTATTCTTTTAAAATATCTAGCCTCGTTTATCTTTAAATTACGCATTAAGCGTTATTTTGGTTCTTTAAAGCTTCTTCTTGAGCTGCAATAAATGCTCTTTGTTGTTGTATCATTTGAATTGCACTAAGTAATGCTAAATGATAGCTAAATGGTCCAAAACCACTAATTGTTCCAGCACAAACAGGACTTAAGAAACTCTTAGCTCTAAAATCTTCTCTAGCATAAATATTGCTAATATGAACTTCAATAACAGGCATTCTAGTAGCTGCTATCGCATCAGCAATTGCAACTGAAGTGTGAGTATATCCACCTGCATTTATAATAATTGCATCACAAGTTCCTACACATTCTTGAATTTTATCAATTATTTCGCCTTCATAATTGCTTTGATAAAACTCAATATCAACATTGCTTTCTTTAGCTGCTAAACTCATTTGCTCGTGGATTTGAGCCATAGTCATTGTTCCATAAATTCTAGGGTCTCTTTGACCTAACATATTTAAATTTGGTCCTTGAATTACCATTATTTTCATATTTATTCCTTTTGATAAGTATTTTAATGATTGATTATAATTTTTTAATTTTAATATAAGTTATTTAAAAATACTTTTTAAACTACAATTTATTTTAAACTTTTAAAAAGTCTAATTCCTATTTCAAATTCCACAAAATTTTCAAATAATTTAAATTAGGAATTACAAATCAATTCTAACTAATTTATAATCAGGGTCAAACCTAAATGCTAAAAGGTTTTCATAAATCCCAAAAAGTATCATAAAGGTTACAAAAGAACTTCCACCATAGCTAAAAAATGGCAATGGCACACCTACAACAGGAGCAAAACCTATTGTCATTGATATATTAACCCCAACATAAATAAATATTAAAATGGATAAAGCACTTGTAAAAGTTCTTGCGAAATGATCTTTTTTAAGCTTATTATTAAAGCTTAGCAAATGCAAAATAAGCAATAAATATAAACCCAAAAGCAAACAAGCTCCTAAAAATCCATACCTTTCAATAGTATAAGCAAAAATAAAATCACTCGTGCTTATCGGAAGGAATTTAAAATGAGTTTGAGTAGCATCATCTTTGCTTTTGCCGTTTATTCCGCCACTTCCTATTGCTATCATACTTTGTCTTACTTGATAGCTTGGTTTTTCGCTTAAAAAATCATTAATTCTTTTCTTTTGATAATCATTTAAATTATCATACACAATAGGTGCTAAAGGAGCACAAATTCCTACGATTAAAACTCCTGTTAAAATAATCTTTTTATAAATGCCTACTAAAAATAAAGTAGCATATCCTACTATTAAAATAATTAGTGCAGAACCTAAATCAGGCTCACTTTTAATGAGTATAAAAGGAAGTATTATGTAAAAACTAATCTTACAAAAATCTTTAAATCTATAACCATCATCAGGCGGGGGATTGTTTTTAATCAAATACGCAAGCATTAATAAAAATGCAGGTTTAAAAATCTCACTAGGTTGAATAGTAAAATTAGTAAAAGGTATTTCAAGCCACCTAGTAGCACCTAATTTAGTAGCTCCTAAAACATCAACTAATAATAATAAACCTATACAAAACCAATAAAAAAATGGTATGAGCCATTCTATTTTTTTAATAGGCAATAAAAAGAATATAAAAAAAGCAAAAAATCCAACGATTATATAAACAATTTGTTTATGTGCTAAAACTTCATTAGCTTCATTAATTAGCAAAAAAGAAAACACAATTATAGGAAAAATAAGCATTGGCAATATAAAATCAAAGTGAGTTAAAATTTTACCATCTAATTTTATCAATTTACAACCTTTTGCTAAATTTGTTTATGAATATGATTTAAAAAGGTTAATATTGAGTAAGATTATTGCAGATGAAATCAAAAGATTAGATGTATTTTTAGCCGAAAAATTAGGACAAAGTCGCTCACAAATTTCAAATCTAATAAAAAATCAAAATGTATTGGTAAATGATAAAAGCACAAAATGCTCTTATATGCTTAATTTAAACGATGAAATCCTTATAAATTATCCAGAAATTCAAGACATAAATGCAAAATATGAAGCTAATTTTGATGTAGAAATAATCTATGAAGATGAGTATATGCTAGTAATCAACAAACCAAACGGAGTTGCAACTCATGGTTGCTCTAGTTTAAAAGAAGCTTCGCTTGTTGAATGGCTGATTGAAAAAAATTATAAATTAGCTGATATTAATGGCAAGGTAAGAGCTGGAATTGTTCATAGATTAGATAAGGATACAAGTGGCATTATGCTAGTTGCAAAAACTAATGAAGCATATATAAGCCTAGCAAATCAAATCAAAAATAAAGAAGTTAATAGGATTTATCTAGCAATAACAAATCATACAATAAATCAAAAAAACATAGAAAAATACATAAAAAGAAACGAAAATAATAGACTTAAAATGCAATCTTTAAGCAAAGATGAATGTGTTAAAAAATATGGCTTAAATGAAAGTAGATGGGGCAAATGGGCTAGAACTCATTTTGTAAATCTTGCAAGTTTAGATGATAAAGCCCTAATTTCTGCAAAACTTGAAAGCGGAAGAACTCATCAAATAAGAACTCATCTAGCTAGTGTAAATAGATATATTCTAGGAGATACTATATACGCTGATGAAAAGAGTAAAAATAAAGCAAATAGATTAATGCTGCATTCATTTTATATAAATTACAAGCACCCTATTAGCAATGAATTTATGGAATTTTATACAAAAAACTGCTATGGCTTTGCTTATTTAGATTTTAAAGAATTCAAACTAAATTTAGAACTAGCACATAATTTATTAGAATTATTTAAATATAATTTGGAATAGATTATGCTTATTTATCTTACTTAGTATAATAAAATCTTTTTTGAAAGGCATTGTATGAAAAAAAGTATCAAAGCAAGCTTATTTACAGCTTTTGTAATAGGATTTAGTGCATGTTCAAGCACGGCAAATTTAAGTGAAATTACCCCATTAGAAAATCTTACAATGGTTAATAATATAAGAACTCTTCAAGGTATGAGAGAAATAGGGTTTGAGTGGGATCCTATATATGATCAAGCAATTGATGGATATAAAATTTACAGAAGAGTGTTAAATGATGAAACATCTACTGATAAATTAATCGCGACTATTAACGATAGATATGCAACTCATTATTCTGATAATAACCTTACACCAGATACAGCATATGCTTATACTTTTGCTACATTTAATAAGCACGGGCTTTCTAAATTATCAACGATTAATGTAAAAACAATTAATAAAATAGAGCCTGTTAGCTTTATTCAAGCAATTGCAGGACTACCTAATAAAATCAAAATTATTTGGAGACCACACACCGATTCAAGAGTAGTAAAATATAATATTTATAAACAAGATGCAAATTCTAGCAAATGGTATAAATTAGCTACCGTTAATAATCGCTTAAGTGCTGAATATTTAGATGAAGTAAAGCCAAATTTAT
Source organism: Campylobacter sp. Cr9 (assembly GCF_020138295.1). Classification (NCBI taxonomy): domain Bacteria; kingdom Pseudomonadati; phylum Campylobacterota; class Epsilonproteobacteria; order Campylobacterales; family Campylobacteraceae; genus Campylobacter; species Campylobacter sp. Cr9. Next base: position 32,977 of record NZ_JACGBH010000015.1, read on the forward strand.
ATGCAAAATATAAAGTTACAGCACTAACTTACAATGGAGTAGAAAGCGATGCAAGTGCTGAAGTAGAAGCAATAAGCAAGATTTTACCACCACAAATAGTAAATATTAATGTAACAACAAATCTTCCTAAAAAAATAATCCTTACATGGGATGCACCAAAATACGAAGATTTTTCTCATTATAAAATCTATTATTCTAAAGCTTCATTATTGCCATTCTTTGAGCTAGCAACAACAACTGATAATAGCTATGAAGACAATGTAGCAGATGATGGGGTTAGTAGATATTATTATGTAACTATGATTGATAAAGATGGACTAGAGAGTGCAAAAACTGGTGTAAATGTAGTTGGAATGAGCCTTGATAAACCAAAAGCTCCTGCATTAACAGGCTTTGAATTACAAAACGAAAATACATTAAAAATCAAATGGATTAGCACGGATAATCGTATAAAAACCTATAAACTAATCAAAAATTCAGCAGAAGTAGCAAGCAATATTCAAGATGATTATTACATAGATACTACTTATTTAGCCGGAGATGTTTATCAAGTAATAGGTATTGATGAGTTTGGAATTGAATCAAAAGCTAGTGCTAAGTTGAGTGTTAAATAATGCCAAATTTTAAAGCAAAAAAGATTAAAGATATTAGCCTACCTATTAAGGTGGGCGAAACTGAGTTTGTGTTTAAAACTAAAGCTCAATTAGGCAAAACTTTAGTTTATACAAGCATTGATAATGCTAGTTTTTTTATAGAAATTAATGAAAAAAATAATGAATTTGTTATAAAAATTGATAAATTAACAAAAATTACAGACCTTGCATTAATGCAAAAAGCTTTAGAATGTTTTGAAAAAACTTTTTGTGAAGAGATAATTTCAAGAGCTTATCACTACAATCAATTTAAAGAATTAGCAGGAAATGTAATAACATCAACAAATGATTTTAAAGAGCTGATTAATTCTTTAGATAATGCTTATTTAGAAATAGGATTTGGCTCGGGCAGACATTTGCTATATCAAGCGAGCAATAACCCACAAAATACTTATATAGGAATAGAAATTCATAAACCTAGCCTTATTCAAGTTAGTAAATTAGCAAAAGATTTAAAGAATATTTATTTACTTGATTTTGACGCTAGAATTGCTATTAAAGAGCTAAAAGAAAGCTCATTAAATGGTATATTTTTACATTTTCCTGTGCCTTGGGATGATGCTCCTTATAGAAGAGTGGTTTCAAATGAATTTAAAGATGAATGCCTAAGAGTATTAAAAGAAGGGGCTTTCTTTGAATTAAGAAGCGATAGCTTAATGTATGCTAAATATACAAAAGAAATTTTTGGTGACTTAGATTATGATTATTTTAAGAATAAAGACGCAAGAATAATTAGCAAATACGAAAGCCGTTGGCTTAAAATGAATAAAGATATATATGACTTCGTTTGCTATGTAAAAAATAAAAAGAATTTGAAACAGGAATTACAAAATCAAAAAATTGAATTTATAATTGATTTTAATAAGCTTAATTTTATAAAGCATATTGATAAAGATTTTTTCGTAAAAATCTCAAGAATTTATGATAGTGAAAACGCTAAGATAATTCAACTAGCTTATGGTGGATTTGATACTCCTAGTAGCTCATATATTTTATGCGAAAATAACAAAGAGTTTAAAATATTATTTCATGATTTTTGCCCAAATGCTTTGAATATAAAAGCATTTAACAAATTAAAAGAGTTTTTAGAATGAGAAGTAATGCGATTTTAATTAATGCTAAAAATCTAACACTAGCTTACAATAATGAAGTTGTTTTAAATAGTGTTAATTTTAGTGCTAGCGAAGGTGATTTTATTTTTATAACTGGAAAAAGTGGTAGTGGAAAAACAACCTTGCTAAAAAGCTTTTTTGGAGAATTTAGCGAATTTAGCGGGGATTTGCATGTATTGTTTAAAAATATGAATAATATTAGCAATGCAGAATTACTAAAACTAAGAAGAAAATTAGGAATAATTTTTCAAGATTATAAATTAATAAATGAGCTAAATGTAAGCGATAATATAGCATTACCTTTAAAAATCGCAGGAGTTAAAAACGAGCAAATCACAAAGCATGTAGATGTATTATTAAAATACACTCATCTTCAACATAAAGCAAAAAAAATGCCTTTAGAATTAAGTGGGGGTGAACAACAAAGAATAGCTTTAGCTCGTGCAATTATTCATAATCCAAAAATAATAATTTGTGATGAGCCAACGGGAAATCTTGATATTCATTCAGCAGATATTATTTGGCAATTGCTAAATGCAGCAAGAAATACTTTCAACGCTTGTATAATCGCAGTAACTCATCAAATACCGCCTAGAATTGATTTTAATTATAGACATTTAAATATTGAAAACGGGGCTTTAAATGAATTCATTTAAAATACATTTTAGTTTTATATTTACTTTATTTATTATTTGTTTTTGTTTTCAATTTAATTTCTTTATAAATGAACTTACTAAAGATTATGAAAAAAACCTTAATAAAGATTACAGCGTGGTATTAGTTAGCGAACAAGAAGTTCAAGCAGTAGATTTGGCTAGTATTGAATATTTTTCAAGTATTAAAGAGCTAGACCCAAGTGAAATCTTAGAAAAAATCAAAAAAGACATCACAAAAGCTAACCTAGAAGCCCTAAAATCAAAATTACCTAAATTTTATAGCATAAGCTTTACTAAGTTTATAAATGAAAGCGAAATTATAAAAATCAAAAAACAATTACTAAAAATACCAAATGTTTTAAAGGTAGAAACATTTTCAAAAACGCATTTAAAAATATATAAGTTATTAAATATCATCAAATTAATTTCTTATATTTGCTTAATTTGTATAAGTATTTTATCAATTGCTGTATTTTTAAATCAAATAAAAATATGGAAATTTGAGCATGAAAATAGAATTTATATATTAAATTTATTTGGTGCAAGCTTTTTTCAAAGGGCTTCAACAATGCTTAAAATAGTTTTTATAGATAATATTATTTGTTTTGCTATTTTGTTTGCAATATTTTTTAACTTTAATAATATTTCATATATTAAAGAACTTTTAGCCAAATTTGATATTGAATTGCCTGTGATTGATTTTTTACCAAGTCTTATTGAAATATCAAGTTACACATTAATTGCAAGTTTGTTTTGTGTTTTAGTAGTAATGTTTAAGGTTAAAAGACAATGAAAAAAGTTTTTTTGCTAATTTTTAGCTTAATATTGTTTGCAAATCAAATTGAAACAAATACAAAAAAATTAGAAAAAACCGAAAATGAAAAAGAACAAATCTCAAAAAAGCTAGAAGACTTAGCAAGTGAGATAATAGAAGGCGAAAAAAAATTAAAAGAAATAAACGAAAAAGTAAGTAAAACAACAGAAATTACAAAAGAATTACAAGAATTAGTAAATGCTCAAAATGGAGAGCTTGACACCTTTATTACCCAAAATAAAGAGCTTATGAAAGATAAAGAAATTTTAGGAAAAAAGCTTGTAGATATAATAGCAAAGGATTTTTCTTACGATTTAATAGCTCCGAGAGATTTAATAGATAGCTCAATGAGTATTGTATCAACCGAAATTATTAATACTTTATCAGATGTATTAAACGATGAGCTTTATAAGATTTCAAAAGATTATGCAAGGACAAAACAACAAATTGATTATAAGCAAAAAAAAATAAGCGAAATGAATGCTAATATTGATAATTTTAAAAAACAAGCAAAAGAATTAAGCGAGCTTAAAAAACGCCAAGAAAACTTAATATCAAAACAAAAAGAAGATGAGAAGATTTATAAGCAACGCCTAGTAAATCTACAAAAACAACAAGATGAAATAAGAGCAACTCTAGCAAAATTAAAAATCATTGAAAGCGAAAAATCAAAACCTAGCGTTAAAGCAACAGCAGAAGTAAAGCATAAAGACACCCTAGACTATGATGGAAAAATAGCTAAATATACAGGCAAAAAAACAATAGCACCTTTAATAGATTTTAGTGTAAAACAAAAATTTGGAGATTATATAGACCCTATTTATAAGCTAAAAATATTTAATGAAAACGTAGTTTTACGCTCAAATACTCCTGATGCAAATGTTAGGGTTGTATTAGATGGAAAAGTTGTTTTTGCAAACGATACAGCTGTGCTTGATAAGGTTGTAATAGTTGAGCATGCAAATGGTATTCATACGATTTATGCGCATTTATCTAAATTTAGCAAATTAGCAAAAGTAGGAAGCGTGCTTAAAAAGGGCAATATAGTAGGCAAAGTTGAGCGTGATTTGACATTTGAAGTAACGCAAAAAAATTATCATATAAACCCACTTGATTTTATTAGTTTGAATTAAGAATTTGAATTCGGAAATTAAAGCTAGATTTTTATAATTTCATTGATTGTTTTTATAAAATCTAGCTTATTTTATTAGCTTAGCTTTTGTGTTTTCTCCTTTTTATAATTTATTATCATTCAATTTCTTCTTTTTCTGGATCAAAGTTTGAATAACCACAATTATCAAATTTATAATTATAAGAAATACGTTGTTCTTTTATGTCATTTTCATACGATAAAAGCCAATAATCAACATCTTCAAGCCTACGTTTATATTCTTTTTCTTTGTCTTTACGCTCATCAAATTCATCAGAAAGGTAAAATTTATAAAATCTATATGCATTATCTTCAAATTCAAATGCTAAATCTAAATAAAATGTAACTGAAATTAAACCATCACTCACAAGAATAATAGGTTTAGTAAATATTGCCGTATTATTTTTGGTATCAATTACTAGATATTTAGTATAATCAACTGATTCTAATTCATCGTAATTAACAAGATATTTAGAATAAGCATTTTTTCTTAAGTAATCTTTGTAATTATCTAGATTTATATCTTTATGTATCTTATATTTATGACTTGCAATGATATTATAAAGATTTTTATAAACTTTATCTCTATATACTAATTGCTTTGTAAGATCATCAACCACTACTCTTTTATAAAGCTCATCTTTAGGTAATATCCTATTTTCTTCTAAGCAATAGCCTTGCTGATATTTTTTATAATCACTTAGAGTTACTATTCTTTCATTAGTTTTACTTGAATAATCAGGTATGGTTCTAAAAAAATAATTATATAAAGCAAATATTATTATCATAGGTATTACGCTATAAGTAAAAGCAAGTTTGTTATTAAATTTCTTTCTTAATTTAAAGAAAAGTATTATAAAAAATATGATTATAAAAGCTTGAAGATAAATTAGCGGATAAAGTATAAATCCTTTGTAAAATAAAATTATTATTTGACTTAAATTTTCATAAATAAAATAATTAGCTGCAAAAAAGCAAAGAATAATTGAATAAATTACATTTACATTTGAGCCAATGCTAAAAATAACACCTGCAAAAACTGAGTAAAAAGCAATCACTATTTCAATTATTACAAAAATCATAAAAAGTATTTTTAAGATTTCTAATGTTTTTTTCATACTATAACCTTAAATGTTTTTCGTATCATAGCATTTAATAAAACAATTATCAATTTTAATATTTAAATTCCTATTTCAAATTCTAGTAATTTTCAAAAGAATTTGAAATAGGAATTAGCTTTTTAAATTATTAAGCATACTCTAAATAAACTCTATAATTTATATATATATTATCAATTTAAAAACAATTTTTAAAATAAAAACAAAGCATAATCAACAATGATGAATTTACACAAACGAAAGCAAGCTTATTGCTAAAATGTGATTTGACAAATAAGTTTAAATGAGTTAAAATGCAAATGTTATGTGTTTATGGTATCATCGTTATGGGGCGACGGGTCATTGGCTATAAACACTTAGCCCCCCCCCTTTTTTTTACTTACTTCTTATAAATTTGATAAATAATATAAAATCCACTAAAATACCACAATAACTACTATCAAGTAGAGATTTAAGACAAATGCGGCGAGTCGTCTTTACCTCATTACTGAGCCGCTAGTAGTTATAAAAAAGATAGTTAATGTTATTTAGGCAACCTGTAGATGGCACATTATAGCTTGGCGTAACCAAGTGAAAACTCGGGGCTCTAGTCACTTAAATAGCTAAGCCATCTCTATCTTTTTTTTATAAAATCACTTTACCTATATTAATTCTTTAAGATACTCTTAATTCTCACTTAAAAACATAGTTTTATTATTTATCACATCGCCTTTTTGATTTACTACCATTACAAGAGTTAATTTTTCTATTTTTCGTTTAAGAAAAGCAAAAAATTTAACTATTGATAATTAATAATATATTAATTATCAAAACTATTTTTATTTTAAATTAACCA